>CAYWPW010000165.1:0-5009 GCA_964460095.1 uncultured Candidatus Cloacimonadota bacterium | reverse complement strand
GGGATGAAACTAAAACCTGAATGAAACCTTGAAAGTGCTAAGCACGAAGAAGTTTATAGTAAGAAGCCTTTTCAAGGATGGTTTTTCGTTTTCGAGAAACATTCCGATTGAATGAACAAAAAGTAATTATATACTTTGAGCTTTCTTAATGGTTTTGTAAGTGAAAACAGGAGCATGATCTCCCATAATCACATTTTTGGAGATCAAACATTCTGTAATATTTTCCTGTTCAGGAAGGTCATACATGATGTCGATCATGAATTTTTCCATAATAGCACGTAATCCGCGTGCTCCGGTTTTGTGTAATAAAGCAATTTTTGCAATTTCCCGAAGTGCATCTTCACGGAAATTAAGGTGCACACCTTCCAATTCAAAAAGTTTTTTATACTGATTGCAGATAGCATTTTTGGGTTTTGTAAGAATTTCCATTAAGGCATCTTCATCCAGTTCATGCAAAGAACTGGTAATTGGAATTCTACCTACTAACTCGGGAATTAAGCCATATTTCACAAAATCTTCAGGAATAGATTTATCAAATAAATCCGGAGTTATTTCGCTTTTAGAAACAATATCTGCATCAAAACCAATAGTTTTTTTATTCAGCCTGTTTTGAATGATTTTTTCCAATCCAAAAAAAGCACCACCGGAAATGAATAAAATATTTTTTGTGTTAATTTCAATGAAATCCTGATGCGGATGTTTTCTTCCACCTTTGGGTGGGACATTAACTTTTGCACCTTCCAATATTTTCAGAAGTGCCTGCTGAACTCCTTCACCGGAAACATCCCGCGTGATTGAAGGTGTTTCAGATTTTCGAGCAATTTTATCCAATTCATCGATGTAGATAATACCTTTCTCAGCTTTTTCTACATCATAATTTGCATTCTGTAATAATCTTACCAGGATATTTTCTACGTCTTCACCAACATATCCAGCTTCAGTTAAAGTGGTTGCATCAGCAATTGCAAAAGGAACTTTAAGCAGTTTTGACAAAGTTTGTGCAATCAGAGTTTTACCGGAACCAGTTGGTCCGATCATCAAAATATTGCTTTTTTCAATTTCAATTTCATCATTTTTCTTTTGCTTGAAAATTCGTTTATAATGATTGTAAACAGCTACGGAAATAATCTTTTTTGCAGATTTCTGCCCAATTACATATTGATTGAGGAATCCGTGAATTTCGCGGGGTTTGGGAAGCACAAAATTATCCAGTTCTTCCTGCTGATGGTCAGATTCCACAATAGTGGAGCACATTTCAATGCATTCATCGCAGATGTTTCCGTTTATTCCTTTTATAAGATAATGAGTTTCAGTTTCGGAACGTCCGCAAAAAGAGCAGCGATGCAATTTATCATTTGCCACTTTTTTCTCCTTGTTTTCTGGAAGCAATCACTTCATCGATAATTCCATAATCTTTGGATTCTTCAGCACTCATAAAAAAATTCCTGTCTGAATCTTTCATTATTTTTTTCAGAGGTTGTTTTGTATGTTTTTGCAGGATTTGATTTAATCTTTCTTTATGATGTAGAATTTCTTTTGTTTGAATCTCAATATCAGATGCTTGACCTTGAATTCCTCCTAATGGTTGATGAATCATTATTCGTGCATTGGGAAGAGCAAAACGTTTTTCCGGAACTCCTGCTGATAATAATAATGCTCCCATACTTGCTGCCTGTCCTATACAAATTGTGCTGACATCCGGACGGATATACTGCATTGTATCATAAATTGCCAAACCGGCAGTTATGGAACCACCGGGACTATTAATGTACATATAAATATCTTTATCGGGATCTTCTGCTTCCAGATGAAGAAATTGAGCGATTACTACATTAGCAACATTATCATCTATGGGAGAGCCTAAAAAAATAATCCTATCTTTAAGCAGGCGAGAATAAATATCATATGCTCTTTCCACTTTTCCATTTTGCTCTACAACTATTGGTACGTAAGGCATAAAACTCCTCTTTTTTTATACTGATTTTTTTTTGACGCTGATTTTCGCTGATTCATTATGATTTAATATGATTTGAATCATCAATTTTTCTACTATATTTTTTTCAGCTTCTTAGATAATCATATTTTATCTGCGTCTAACTTTTCTCTCTAAAGAAAGACTAATTTCATTAGAAATTAAATCAAGTTTTTTCTTCATCTTTTTTTGGATAAGGAACAAATTTCGAACTTTTTTCAATAAGCTCGAACAATTTTTTTTCTTCAGCAGCATATTTAAAATCTTCACTTTCGATTTGTTTTTTATAAAGTTCCTTATATTTTTCGATTTCCATTTTCAGATTTTCTGCTGCTTCTTTGATGATCTTTTCTTTATCAGCATCTGTAATTTCAATTTTTTCTATTTTCTTGATTTCATTAAGAATGTAATGCGATTTCATTTGATGTTCTGCAATTTTCTCATAAATGGGAATTACTTTGTCGATGTCCATTTTATAAGATTCAGCATAATCTTTTGCCATTGATTCTGCGTAATTTCGGATCATTGATGGAGGAATTTCCAAAGGATTTTCTTCAACCAATTTATCGATAATTGCATTTCGAAGCATTTCAGTATTCTCTTTTTTGATCTTCTTCTTTATTTCTTCTGTAATTTTTGTGCGCAAATCTTCAACTGAATCATATTCAATATCTTTGGCAAATTCATCGTTCAATTCCGGCAATATTTTTCTTTTGATGGATAACACTTTGATGAGAAATTTTCTATCTTTAATATTTTCTGTTATATCTTTATCTTTAGTTTTCTGGGATTTGGTGAAAAGCTTGGTTTTGATTTCATCACCGACTTTGATGTTTGTAAGATTTTTATTAAAAGTATCCGAATAAACATTTTCTCCCAAAACAAATGTTCTTTTGATATCTTTTGTGATGTTTCCATTCTCATCCAGGAAGTTAATTTCAGCTTCGATAATATCACTTTTTTTGGAGGGAGAATCTGCATCGATGACTGTAGCCATCTGGTTTCTGAAATCCTCGATTGTATCATCGATCATCTTAGGTTTGAATTTAGTTTTCTCAAAAGGGATTTCCAGGTTTTTATATTTTTTTATTGTGATTTCAGGCATCACTTCATATTTGAAGATAGCAACTAAATCTTGTCCTTTTTCCCATTCGATTTTTGTTGCTTCTCCCTGATTAACCGGATTTATTTTTAGTTCATCGAGAGCTGCTTTATAATAATCACCGAGTTTTTTATTGTAAAATTCATCTTTTGCATGCTCCTGATAATTTCGCTCAATCATTGCCAGAGGTGCTTTCCCTTTTCTGAAACCGGGAATAACAACATAATTTCTAAATTGATTCAGCACTTTTTTGTAATCTGATAATGCTTGTTCAGCTTCAATTGTAATTGTCAATTCTTTAACACTTTGAGTAATATCTTTTATTTCTGTTTTCACTTATTCCTCATTAATTTTGATATTTTTGTGGTGCGAAAGAGGGGATTTGAACCCCTACGAGATCAGCTCTCACTGGATTCTAAGTCCAGCGCGTCTACCAAATTCCGCCACTTTCGCTAAAAAATTATTTATCTAATTTTTGCTTGGCTAAATTCAAAAGCAACTGAGCATCCTGAGATTCGCTATCCAGGTTCTGCCATTTAGCAGCATAAATCAGAAGATCTTCAAACTTCTGAGAATTGCTCAGATAGAAACAAAGGTCAGAAAGAATATCTGTTCTTTCAGGTTCGAGTTCATTTGCTCTTTTTAAATATGAAATCGCTTCATCGACTAAATTCATTTGAGCAGCATAACCATAAGCACTAAGTATCGCATCGATGTTGTCCGGTTCTATTTCCAATACTTTTTTATATGATTCATAAGCTTGTTCAGGATTATTCAGTCTTGCATAAGTAACTGCCAGGTTGTAAAAGTTATCAAGATTTGAGGGATTTATCTCAGAAGCATTAGTATACCACTCGACCGCTTTTTCAAAATCTTCCAATCCAAAATATGTGTTTGCAATCTGAGTTCGAACCATATCATCTTCAGGTTCAAGTTCAGTAGTTTTTATCATGAATTCCAAAGTTTTTTCAGTATCACCTTTCTTATTGTAAGCGTAAGCAAGCATTTTGATGGTTTTGGAACTATCCGGAGCTATTTCATTTAAAGCTAAAAATTCTTCTAGAGCGCCATCATAATCTTCATTTTTAAATTTTTCTTGAGCCTGATGAAAAATATTTATCCAGCAGCTTGCTTTAAATTTTGAAATTTGTTCTAATTTGTCTTCTAATTTTTCTTTTTTAATATGCTTCTTATAAAATTTCTTTGCTGCCTTTTCATCTGTTTTTAAGAGTTCCTGATGTTCAGCAAAAATAGCATTTATTTCAATTATTGCTTTACTATAATATGAATCTGCTTCAAAATAATCGTTGTTAACATCATAGTAAATGCTTGCTATATTTTCCAGAGAGATTATATGATGTGGATTTTCTAAAAGCACTGCTTTAAATAAAGGAAGCGCTTTTTCATACCTGCCGCCACTCAAATGCATATTTGCAGAACGCAGGTTTTTATTGCCGTCTGCTGATAGTTTCTGAGACTCGGCTAATAGCGAAACTGTAATGAATAGTATGACTACAATCATTATTAACGATTTGAAAAACAAAAAATTAAATCTTTTCATTATTTCCTCCGATTTTTTATTACAAAATTTTGCTGCAAATTTTCGTGAGTTGTTTATAAGTCAAGAATTTTTTAAGACTTAGATGTATGTTTTGGAGAACTTTCCTAAAATTCATGCAAATTGTCATTCCCGCAAAAGCGGGAATCTAAAGATATGTTTCAGAAAGTATAAATCTCCTCGTCAATAAAAGCCGCAACTATATGCAGCTTTGCGTACATCCTCAGTTTTGGAAACTTATTTGAAATTAGTATCCAAGCTGGGGTTTGGATACCAGAATTCACTATTGAGAGAAGCAGAAGCTTCCAGATATAGTGCCTTCCGAACTGAAAAGTTCGGAAGGAGAGAAATAAAAATTACTCGCTTTTCTTTTTCCA
>CAYWPW010000164.1:0-5036 GCA_964460095.1 uncultured Candidatus Cloacimonadota bacterium | reverse complement strand
GAGATTGTGCAAACCAGATTAAACCTGGAAATGGCTGCAACATCAGAGATGATAAGAATCGCCAAAGAACTGAAACCTGATACAGTTACATTGGTTCCGGAAAAAAGGGAAGAAGTAACTACAGAAGGTGGGCTAAGATTATCCAATGAACTTGAACCTCAAATAAGAGAATTGAAAGAAGCAGGAATCGAATTGAGTGTTTTCATCGAACCGGATTTGGAGATGATAGAATTTGCTGAAAAGATAGGTGCTGATGCGGTGGAAATTCATACTGGAAAATATGCAAATCTAAAATCCAAAAATGAAATTGATGTTGAAGTGGAGAGAATTCTTAAAGCAGCTAAATTAATAAAACAATTGAAAATGAGAGTTGTAGCCGGTCATGGACTCAATTATCATAATACGCAAAGGTTAGTTGAACTGGGAATAATAGAAGAATTTAATATTGGGCACAGCATCATATCACGAGCAGTTTTCACGGGTTTGGCAGAAGCTGTTTTTCTCATGAAAGAAATTGTAAGTTAATTTTTTGATATTAGAATTGTCAATCTGAGCGGAGTCGAAGACTCACAATTCTTTATGAAATTAAAAATAATCTCAAATTATTTTCATGCTTTTATAAGAAATAAATGTTGACGTCTTGTAAATGAATATTATTTTCTATTTAAGAGAGGATATATGAAATCTATCTTGAAAGTGCTTATTTTAGAAGACATTCATGCTGATGCTACCATGATGGAACATGAATTAAAAAAAGCAAATATCAAATTCGATGCAAAAATAGTTCAAACAGAAAATGATTTTCTTAATGAACTCAATTTCTTTAAACCGGATATAATACTTTCGGATTACAGACTTCCTTCTTTCAATGGTCTTGAAGCTCTTGAAATCGTTAGGAAAGTTTCTCCTGAAACTCCATTTATAATCGTAACCGGAACCTTAGATGAAATAACTGCTGCTAATTGCATTAAAAAAGGTGCCTGGGATTATGTTCTAAAAGATAATCTTGTACGTCTTGGATCTGCTGTGCAAGAGGCAATGAAGCTGAAAGAGGAAATTGATAAAAGAAAAATCGCAGAACAAGCACAGCAAGAAATAGAACAACAATATAGAGAAATATTTAATTCCTCAACTGATGCATTTCTTATTTTCGATATGAGAGGAAATATAAAAGAAGCAAATCCCCAAGCTTGTAAAATGTATGGTTATAAATATAAAGAACTGATAAAACTCTCTGGAAAAGATATTGTTCATCCTGATTATTATAATCTTTTTAAGAACTTCAAGGTAGAAGTTCGAATTGAAAATGAATTTTTTGCAGAATCAGTGGATGTTCATAAAGATGGAACTTTTTTTGATGTTGAAATTAAGGGTGCTGAAATTAACTATAAAGGAAAACCGCATTTATTAGCTCTTGTAAGAGATATTTCCAAACGTAAACAAGCTGAGGAAGTTCTGCGAAAAAGTGAGGAGCAATATAGAGATTTAGTTGAAAGAGGGAATATAGCTATTGTTGTTGATGATATTCATGGAAACATTATTTACTTCAATAACCATTTTTTAAATTTATTTGGATATTCTGCTGAAGAGATTAAAAGCACGACTCATAAAATATTTATTCATCCTGACGATTTTGAGATGGTTTCCAAATACCATAAAAAGCGTTTGGAAGGTAAAGAAACCCCATCCAGATATGAGTTCAGGGGTGTTCGAAAAGATGGTTCAATAATAAATATTGAGATTGATGTTTGCGAAATCCTAAAGAAAGAAGGTAAATTTTCAGGTACTCGGTCCTACTTATGGGATATTACAAAGCGAAAAGAAACAGAGGAAAAACTGCAAGAGAGCGAAAAACGATATCGTGATTTATTTGAGCTTTCGCCAGACCCGATTGTGGTTCATGAGCAGGGAATTGTACTTGCTGCCAATAAAGCAGCTGCGGATTTCATGAGAACAAAAAGTCCTGAAGAATTAATTGGAAATAAAGTTCTTGAATTTGTTCACCCTGATTATAAAGAAATGGTTTTAAAACGAATAAAAAAGATTTCCCAGGAAAACGTTTCAGTTAAGAGGGTTCGCGAAAAATTCATAAACTTGAAAAATGAAATAAGGGATGTAGAAGTTACCGCTAAACCCATTATCTTTGAAAATAAAAAAGCAATAATGGTAGTTTTCAGGGATATTACTGAACGAATAAAAGCAGACAAAAAGATTCGCGAGAGTGAAGATAAAATACGAAACTTTATTAATACTACTACTATCGGTATCTGGTGTTTCAAACCAGAATCTCCGATAGATATTACTTTACCTGTTGAAAAACAAATCGATGAATTTATGAAATCAGTTTGCATTGAATGTAATGAAACTTATGCTGCAATGATGGGAACCAGCAAAAATAAAATCATAGGTATCATACTTAATGAAGTTTTACCTGATAATGAAGAAAACAGGGAATATTTCAGAAAGTTTATAAAAAAAGGATACAAACTCGATGGTGGAGAATCTCACGAAATATCGAAAACCGGAGAAGAAAAATACTTTTCAAATTCTTTTACAGCTTCAATAATCGATAATAAGATAACAGAAGCATGGGGTGTTCAAACGGACATCACCGAGCGCAAGCAGGTAGAAAGAAAATTGAAAAAAAATGAACAATTTCTAAACAGTATTTTAGAAAGTGTTCAGGATGGTGTCAGCGTACTTAATCCGGATTTGACTATCCGACATGTAAATGAGAAAATAAATGAGTGGTATAAAGAAAATCTTCCTTTGGAAGGTAAGAAGTGCTATGAAGCTTATCATAATGCAGATAAGCCATGTGAACCCTGTCCAACTCTTCGGTGTTTTGAATCAGGTAAAACAGAATGTAATATTGTGCCGGGGCTTCCGGGAGGTTCTGTAGAGTGGATTGAACTTTTCAGTTATCCTATAAAAGACTCGAATTCGGGAAAAATAACAGGAGTTGTAGAATTTGTTCGTGATATTACAGAACGGAAACGAGCGGAAGAAACTAAAAAAGTTTTATATAATATTGCTCATGCAATTTGTACTACTAAAACACTCGATGAACTTTATAAAACAATTCATTTACAACTTGGTAAAATTATTGATGCAACAAATTTCTATGTAGCTTTATATGATAAAGAAAACGAAACTATTTTATTTCCATATCATATCGATGAAAAAGACAAATACACTTCATATCCGGCAAGAAAGACACTTACAGCTTATGTAATAAGAACTGGCAAATCACTTCTGGGCACAGAAGAAGTTATAGAGCAATTGATTGAAGCTGGTGAAATTGGGAAAGGAAAAAAAGGAACTCGCACTAAGATTTGGGTTGGAGTTCCCTTAATTGTAGATAATGTAGCAATCGGTGCAATTGCAGTTCAAAGTTATACTGATGCTTCTATTTATTCGGAAAAAGATTTAGAAATTTTAGAATTTATTTCAGATGAAATTGCACTTGCCATCAAACATAAACAAGCTGAACAAGCCTTGAAACATGAAAAAGATTTTTATCATTCCTTTATTGAATCATTCAGTGATTGGGTTTGGGAAATAGATATTCAGGGAATTTATACGTACTCTAATAAAACAGTTGAAGATATTCTTGGCTATGAAGTTGATGAGATTGTTGGATTTTCAGTAAAAAAAGTTTGGTCTAAAGAGCAAAAAAACAAATTTGATAAATGGTATAAAGATGAACTTAAATCTGGAAAAGGATGGAAAAATTTTACTGCTTATTTCCAACATAAAGATGGTTCAATAAGAATCCTGGAGAGTACGGCAATTCCAATTTATGATACTGAAAACAAGTTGGTTGGTTATCGCGGAATTGACCATGATATTACAAGTAGAATACAGGCACTTCAAAAAATTCAGGAAAGCGAAGAAAAATATAGAACTTTAACAGATAATTTAAATGTTACTGTTTATCGTTCAATGGCATATGATAAAAACAAATTAATCGAAATAAATCCAGCATTTGTGAAAATGTTTGGTTACAAAAGCAAAGATGAAATTAAAAAATTGAAGGTTTCAAGTCTTTATCAAAATTCTAAAGAACGAAAACATTTTGTTAAAAAAATTGCAAAGAATGATTTTGTGAAAAATGAAGAACTGGTTCTAAAGAGAAAAGATGGTTCACAATTTATTGGTTCTGTTTCTGCTGTTCTTGTAAGAGACAAGGAAGGAACAGAATTATATATTGATGGTTTCATCGAAGACATTACAGAACGAAAAAAAGCTGAAGAAGCATTACAAAAATCAAATAAAGAATTAAGAAGGTTACATAAAGAACTTGAAGGAAAAGTGAAAAAAGCTGTGGAAGAATTAAGAGATAAAGACCACATTCTCATCCATCAATCCAGACAGGCATCGATGGGGGAAATGATAGGAAATATTGCTCATCAGTGGCGACAACCTTTATCTGCTGTAGCTGCCATCATCCAGAACTATGAAGATGCATACGAAGATGGGAAACTGGATATGGATTACATAGAAGAACACACCGATTTGATCATGGATATTCTGCAGCAAATGTCCAGAACAATTGATGATTTCAGGAATTTCTTTAAACCGAATAAACTTAAAGTTGATTTCAATATAAAAGAGGTTGTTCTTAAGACCATCAAATTCCTTGAAACTAGTATAAAATTCAATAACATAAAGCTTATACTTAATTTACCAGACGACTGTATTATTACAGGATTTCCAAATGAATATTCACAGGTTATCCTGGTGATTCTTAACAATGCAAAAGATGCACTTCTGGAACGTAAAATAAAGGAAAAGCAAATTGAGATTAATTTAGAAAAAGAAAAAAATAGAACTATTCTTAAAATAACAGATAATGCTGGTGGCATAGATGCGAAAGTGATGGATAACATTTTCAATCCTTATTTCACAACTAAAGAGGACAAAGGAACCGGTGTTGGTTTGTATATGTCCAAGATGATAATTGAAAAAAATATGAAGGGAAAGCTTTCCTTTGGCAATACGAAAAAAGGTGCTGAATTTAAGATTGAAATTTA
>CAYWPW010000163.1:0-5049 GCA_964460095.1 uncultured Candidatus Cloacimonadota bacterium | reverse complement strand
GAGGATAGATTTGAACCTGATGATTTGAAGTTTGATCATTTGCCGGATTTTCATCACCAGCCAAAATGACTTTTCCAAAAACATAAGTTAAAGCTTGCGGTTCATCTTCGGGAATATTCCAAACCATATTATAAATTACTTGCTCTCCAGCAGGCAGATTATCTGTTATTTCAAGAGAAGCAAGTTCGATGTTTCCTTCCCGCATCAATTTTACTGTATATTCATCCTGATCAAAATTCCCGACGTTATTCACAATTACTTCATAGACTTCTGAACTGCTGGCATATACAGTATTCGAACCGGAAATTCCTATTGCTGCCAGGTCGTTATCATAAGTAATTGCCAGGTCCCCTGTGACAGATATATTATCAATTGCCCACCACCAATCCCAGCCTGGTTGAATCGAATGAAAACGAATATAAACTGAAGATTGCATATTTGCGATCGTGGAAATATCTATAATCTCGTGAGTATTCCGAACATCAATCCCGGGATATGTGAGTACATTCGTCCAGTTGTTGCCATCCACACTCACATCCACATAACATAAGTCATCAGTATCAATGGCATTGAAATCGGAATCGAATTCCAGAATAATATCTTCAAAAGTTGTCAGATTGAGCGGACTTGCCAGAACTAACTCGCTGTTAATAGGATAAACTTCGTCAGCATCAGCAGCACAAACATTACCGGAAGATGAAGGTGGTAAGGTATACATGTTTGGATAAGGCGAGCCATAAATCTGCCAAACACCTGTACCGCCATTATTTATAACATTCCAATTGCCGATTCCTGCTTCGAAATCATCAAAGAAAAGTTCTTCGCAATATAGGAATATGTTTGTACTGAAAACCAAAAATATTATTAATAAAAAAGCTTTTTTAAACATTGTTTCTCCTTTTTTTTAAACATTAAAAGGGTTCTGCATAATTCAATTTCTAACTCACCCTCGGTCCCTCTCTCCAAAAAGAGGGATGACTTCATTTTCCCCTTCTCTTTGCAAGAGAAGGGGTTAGGGGATGAGTTGAATAATTGGATTTTCTGATTTTTTCTCATTATTCTCAAAAACACCTAATTATGCAGAACTCATTTAAACATTAAAGGAATCTGCAAAAAGGAGTGTTTTTGTCATCCTGAGGAATTCTTTCAATTTTTCATACGAAGGATCTCAGCTTATAATGAGATTCTTCGTCGAATGCCTATGTAAGTTCATCCTCAGAAAGACATCCATTTTCCTATTTTGCAGAACCCTTTTAAACATTTAGACACAAAGTTGTTCAACTTATTCTCTAACTCCTTGCTTTGCAAGAAGAAGGAGAACATTTACTCTCCATACAGGAGAGGATTAAGGTGAGGGGAAATACCTTATATATCATTATTTTATAAATCAAATTTAATTTAAAACCTCAAACCAAAAAGCGCTAAATATGAATGCGTCAGGATTTCTCCAAAAATAATATAAACTGAAAAACCAAAAACCATAAACGGTCCAAACGAAAACTCTTTTTTGGGATCATATTTTAAGATTAACAGCATAAAAATTATGGCAGTGAAAGAGGAGACAAGCACAGTAAACAAAACACCGGTAAAACCGATGAAACTTCCAATTGCTGCAATAAATTTTACATCACCACCACCTAAACCTTCTCGTTTTTTTACCAAATAAAACAGATATGAAATCGAAAGAAAAAATATAAATCCAAAACCTGCTCCAATCAAAGAACTCAAAATGGGCAAATCTGAAGAAGAAAATAAAGAAAATAAAAGCCCAAGAATAATCAGAGGAATGGAAAGAACATCCGGAATAATGCCGGAAATCAAATCCGTAAAAAAAATAATTATACCGAAAGAAAAAAGAATAACATATTTAAAAAAAACGAAAGAGAATTCGTTTCCAAACCGATTAAATAAGAAAATTAGAATTATTGGAAATAGCAATTCTACCACAAAATAGTGCCAGTGAATCCTGGCTGAACAATTTCTGCATTTTCCTTTTAGAATAATATAACTGATTATAGGAATATTGTTTAGAGGTTTTATTTTCGTGTTACATTGGGGGCAATGAGATGATGGAAAAATAATTGACTCTTTTTTGGGTAAACGAGCAATGCAAACATTGAAAAAACTACCGAGACACGCTCCCACAATAAATAGGAAAAAATAGATAATTATTTGTCCTGTAATATCAAACATGATAAAGTAAAAAATGCTCGATCTGAGAATTTTCAGATAAAATCAACAACTCGAGCATAAAAAAATCTATTATTTCGCGCCAGAACTAATAGCCATTCCAAGATTAAAGACCGGAAGATAAGTAATAATAATGATCGTACCCACTACTCCAGCCAACAAAATTATGAGTAAGGGTTCAATAAGAGAGCTTAACCTGTCTATTACGGAATCTACTAATTTTCCATAAAAATCTGCAGCTTTACCCAAAAGAGAATCCATATCTCCGGTTTCTTCACCTGTAGCTATCAATTGCAGCAATGTGGGTGGAAACGCTTCGGTTTTT
The DNA here is from genome assembly GCA_964460095.1 of uncultured Candidatus Cloacimonadota bacterium. Taxonomy (GTDB): domain Bacteria; phylum Cloacimonadota; class Cloacimonadia; order Cloacimonadales; family TCS61; genus JABMPU01. The sequence goes on along the minus strand of CAYWPW010000163.1, from coordinate 2,534 downwards.
TTGAAAGCACCAGCCACACTATAACCCTCTTTTACCATAACCCGGGCTCTCCGAACAGCACCTTCAATCTTTGCATTTTGAACTACGTTTTCCACCAGCTCCATCGATTCCATAATCGGAACACCTGAATACATCAAAATACTGAAAGTCCTGGCAAACTTGTTCATGATGGAATTATACAATAAACTGCCGATAACCGGAATTTTCAGATTGATGCTATCCATGAGATAACGACCTTTATCCGATAAATAAAAGAGAAATATTGAAGTTGCTACAGCAATAACTATCAGAAATGTATAAATAACATTGTGCCTGATAAAATCACTTATGGTGATTGCTAAGAGTGTTGGTCCCGGCAAATCTGCATTAAAGCTTTCATATACACTTGCAAACATGGGAATAATGTAATAGAAAAGCCCCCAAACCACAATGATCAGGAAACAAACAATGAAAATCGGATAAGATAAGGCAGACATCACTTTCCTGCGTGTATCTGCGATTTTTTCTAAATATTCAGAAAGTTCATCGAGAACTGTGTGCAAAGTACCGGAAACCTCTCCGGCTTTTACCAGAGAAATATAAAGAGGATTGAACACACCCGGATGCTGTTCCATTGCCTCAGACATGCTGAACCCTTTCCTGATATCTTCAGAAAGCTTTATTAAAACTTTTCTGAATTTTTTCTTCTTTTCTTCTTTTTCAAGATTTGTAATCGATTTTTCCAGCGTTAAACCGGCAGAAAACATGGTTGCTAACTGACGTGTAAAAAATACCAGAGTCTTTAAACCGACTCCGGTTTTTATCTTGTAGAAGGTTAGCAATAATTTATCGAACAGGGAAAGTTTACCTTTAAAAGCTCCCTCTTCCGTGGATTTAACAGAGATGATTGTGCTTCCTTCTTTTATCAGCTTTTCAATGGCTTCATCCATTGTCATAGCTCTGAGGGTTCCTTCTAATCTGGCGCCTTTTGCATCTTTGATTATATATCGAAAAACTGCCATTATTTTTCCTTTAGATTCTCACTATTTTTTATTTAACTGATTTAATCAATTATAGTTAATTTTATTACTTCTTTTATGGTTGTGAATCCATCTTTCATTTTTTGCAGAGCTGCATAATGAAGAGAATACATACTGTTTTTCATAGCTGCTTCCCGAATAACATCCTGGTTCTTTCCCTCAAATATCAATTGCCGAATCTCACCAGTTACCTCCAGTATTTCAAAAATTCCTGTTCTTCCTGAGTAGCCGGTGTTGTCGCAATGCACACAACCTTTACCATATTTGAAATTGATGTTTTTTGCTTCTTCTTCTGAAATTCCTGCATCATGAAGTTCATATTCTGAAGGTTCGTAATCTGTTTTGCAATGCTGGCAAATCTTACGAACCAGACGTTGAGCCATAACCAAATTCAAAGATGAAGCTACCAAGTATGCTGGAATCCCAATATCCAATAGACGTGTGATTGTGGAAGAAGCATCGTTAGCATGAAGTGTTGTGAAAACCAGATGACCTGTTAAAGAGAATTTCACTGCAATATCTGCAGTTTCCGCATCACGAATCTCACCTATCAGAACAATGTCCGGATCCTGACGTAAAACATGACGTAGAGCACTTGAAAAGGTTAAACCGATCTTGGCATTTGTTTCTATCTGGGAAACACCATCCAAACGGTATTCAACCGGATCTTCCACAGTTACGATATTGGTCTCAACATCCTTTATTTCCTTCAAGGCAGCGTGCAGAGTGGTTGATTTCCCGCTTCCTGTAGGACCGGAAACGATGGTAATTCCGTAGGGACGATGAATCCATTTTCTGAAAAGTTCTAAATTCTCTTGCGTGAAACCGAGAGTTGTAAGACTGAATCCGAATTCACCTTTGTCCAAAAGACGCATCACAACTTTCTCACCCGTAACAGTAGGAATAATCGAAACACGAACATCCACACTTTTCATAGCTGTTTTCAGAGAGATGTGACCATCCTGAGGTAATCGTCTTTCTGCAATATTCAGTTTTGACATTACTTTGACCAACGAAACAATTCCGGAATGCAAACCAATAGGAGAAGACATTACCTCGCGCATAGCTCCATCGATACGAAAACGGATACATGTCTGCTTGGTTAAAGGTTCAATATGAATATCTGTAGAGTAAGACTTAATCGCTTCCGTGATGATAATATTCAGAAGCCTGACCACAGGCGCATCTGCATCACCTTTTGTATCTATCGTGATCTCATTCTCATCTTCATCAACAGCTACAAATTCAAATCCGTCAACTGCATCCTCAACCTGTGAAGTCGTACGAATGCTTTTGTAATATCTTTCCAGAGTATCGGTTAAAGTGCTTTCACCAACAAGAATAGGATTTATTTTCTTGTGGAGAATTTTCTTAAGACTATCGTGAATAACAATATTTTCGGGATCAGTCATAGCAACAACAATAGTATCGCCTGTCTCTTTTATTGCTATCACACGGTTTTGAACTGCAAATGGTTCGGGAATCAATTTTACAACTTCAGAATCAAGATCCAGA
>CAYWPW010000162.1:0-5098 GCA_964460095.1 uncultured Candidatus Cloacimonadota bacterium | reverse complement strand
TTTTTATTCAGGTTCATTTCACGTTTGGGTGCTCGTCTGATTCCTTTTACAAATTCCGGATATTCGGGAAGTTTATTATCCAGTTTTATGGTCATTCCCTTTGAGATATTTATATTGTTCACAATTTTCTCCATCTATTGAATAACTCCGGAAATTTTAAATTCCTCATTTTTTTCTTCTTTTTCGAAGATATATTTTCTGATTTTCTTTTCCAATTCATCAACCACATCTGTAGAAATCTCATTAATTCCAAAAGATTGAAATTTCTTGGAAAGAATGAAAATCATATCAATGGGTGAAGCTTTCAGAGTGGGCACAAAATTTTCAGCAAGCGTTTCTGTGACAATGATCGATCTTGATTTTTCGAAGGTAGTTTTTGCAGTTCTTGAAATATATTCTGTTTTTGTGAAATCGTCTTCCGTAAGATTCTTAAAAGTATAAAAAACGATCAAGGGAAGTGTGGTTTGAAATTTATCGAAATTTCTGGTGCCGGATATCCTGAACTGAAAATCCAATTTTTGACACAATTGTAAAACTTTTGCGGAATCATCCTGTTCATATGTCGGATATTTTCCCATTGTATTAAAATTGGGAGGATTGAATCTGAGATTTGCACTGAATGGACCGTAATTCCAACAAATACCTTTGTTTTCAGTAACACCTGTTCGTTTGATAAAGACCGAAATCATATCATTTAAATAAATTGCAGAGAACAAAGGGGAATCTTCTTTAAACCCGTTTTTTGTGACAGGATTGAACTTAAATTTTTTATTGGAAAGAGCTTTCAGGAAGAGATTAAGAGCTTGCACCATTTGCTCATTGGAAGTATCTTCTTCAGTGATAGCTTTGATGAAATTTTTCCATTGAATATTGATTTCATGCAGATACATGCTGTTCACAGGATTTGATTTCACTTCTAACATTTCTGTTATTACATCATTATAAAACATAATTTACCTCGTTTTTTTTAGATAAGATTCTTAGAAAAAAGATTTGCTGAATCCAGAGAATATTAATAAACCAAGAGTTTTTTGTAAGTTCTTTTTGTCAAATTTCTTGAGTCTGGAAATTTCTTTTTGGAATAAAAAAGATTAATTCCAGCTACCAACCGCTAAAGTATCCTAAAATACCAGCGGATAATCCTATCATTAGATTTATCAGTTTGACGGAGATAAATCCTCTTTTGGATTCTGCTAAAAGCGGTAGCATACCATGTCCATCTTGAACAATCGAGCTGGCAAGAAGAATGCTGAAAGGAATCGTTCCCTGGAAAAAAAGAATCACAAAAATCATATGAGGACCGGATTCGGGAATTAATCCGATCAAACAAGCAATTATCAGAACTGTTATTTGATTGTCTGAAATCCAGCTTTCAAAATGAAGATGTTTTAAAATTATATTGATAACAAGGATTGCACCAAAAGTCCAAAGGAAGATTTTTGGCAGATGAATTTTTACAATATGATTCCAGAGATGTTCTTCCAGAAAATGTTCGGGAACAGTAATGACGATAAATAATGAAACAAACACAGCCAAAAGAATTGTTATCTTTATCCAATTCCAGCTTTGAGGTCCGAACTCACCGGAAGCGAATCCAAAAGAAAGAAAAAGTAATCCTCCAATTAATAGAGCCCTCTGAAAAGAACAGTGTTTTAGCTGATTGATAATTTCACTTTTAATAAAACAATTACATCTTTCTTCTTCATGAATTGGAAATTTATTCAAAGAAATCTTTTTAAAAAGAAAATCCTCTGGTAAAATCTTATCTGTAAAAATCCCCACAGTTATTCCGATAACAAAGAGAATTAAAGTGAGTAGTAGTGCCTTTAGAGGGAACATCGAGAACATTATAAAAGCTTCATCTCCGCTGGTTGCGATCATTGCTGTCACCAGGGCACCAAATGAAAGAACTCTATGTGAGTACAGTGCTACAACAGAGAAAGCACCTAAGCAGCCAGGAATAATTCCCAAAATAGCAGCAAGAAAATACTGCCGTAATTTGTTTGTTTTTAGAGAGTTGTGCCAAGCACCACTGGTTTGAACGTTTACGTATTCTATTACCAACATCATCAGAAAGACAAAACTGGTGATAGTAAGGGCTTCTTTAAAAGCTTCGATAAACATTATGTTTCTTTATAAACCCTTTAGTTCTTTCTCGTCTTGTATCCTGAGGATCTCATCCACAAAATTGTTATCCATATATAGGATTCTAATTTCCATTTTAAAATCCGTGCTGTCCAGGGTGAGTGCTAAAAATGATTTTTCCAGTCTCCATTTGCATTGTAAAGATTTCTCTCCTTTTGCAATTGCCCTGCCGATTTTGTTATCAAGATCTTCTTTTAACATATATTCTGAAACATCTGTATCTTCAAGAGGTTCATCATATTTTCGAATCAGCAGTTCTCTTAAAGTAAAAAAATCGTAAATATAATCGTTGAAAAGGAAATATTCCGGTTGAATTAAGTAAATGCCTTCTACCAGGGAATCATCGATAAAATAGTAGATAACGGTTGCTTCGAAAGTTGCAACACTGTCTCGATAAACCAGGAATTCTTCAGTTTCTGCAAAAAATTCTGCTTTCTCGGTCTGTCTCACTTTTCTCATTGAAAATCCCCAATTGCAATCTCGAAAATCTATGGCAGATAAGATTTGAAGGATAATTATTAACAATATTATCAGGATGATTTTTTTCATGCTCACTCCGTTATCATTCTTCTACATTCTCAAAAATTGTAATCTGTTCTTGAGAAGGTGCGATTTTAAAATGTTTATAAGATTTTATTGTTGCCTTTCTTCCCTGAGGTGTTCTATCTAAAAATCCTTGTTGAATCAGATATGGTTCATAAATTTCTTCCACAGTTCCCGAATCTTCTCCCACAGCAACAGAAAGAGTTTTCAATCCCACAGGCCCACCTCCGTAATTTTCTATAAGAGTCAGCAAAAGGCGTTTATCCATTTCATCCAGACCGCAATGATCCACATTCAGCATTTTGAGGGCTTTGATAGTAATATCTTTGGTAATCGTACCATCACCTCTGATTTGAGCATAATCCCGAACACGCCGCAGGAGCCGATTTGCTACTCGAGGTGTTCCCCGACTTCTGCGAGCAATTTCGTCGACACCTTCCGGTTCCACAGGAATATCCATCAAACCAGCAGAACGAATAATAATTTTTTTGATGCTTTTCACATCATAATAATCCAACCTGAGAACAAGACCAAACCTGGCTCTAAGCGGTGAGGTGAGAAGTCCGGCGCGGGTTGTAGCTCCAATCAAAGTAAAAGGTTCAATGTCAATTTTCAGGGAACGGGCACTCGGTCCGCTGTCAATGATTATTTCCATGTTGAAATCTTCAATGGCAGGATACATATATTCTTCTACCACGTGGTTCAGGCGGTGAATTTCATCGATGAAGAAAACATCGTATTTTTGCAGGTTGGTAAGAATCCCTGCCAGGTCTGGAGCTTTTTCCAGAACAGGACCGGAACTTACTTTGACATTTACATTCAGCTCATTGGAAATGATGTGAGCAAGGGTAGTTTTGCCCAATCCCGGTGGACCGTACAGCAAAACATGGTCTAATGGTTCATTCCTTAATTTTGTAGCCTGGATGGAAATATCAAGGATTTCTTTGATTTGTTCCTGCCCCACAAATTCGGCTAAGAATTTGGGACGCAGGGTTCTATCGAACTCTTTTTCATCCGGGAGTTCCACCGGATCAGTGATTCTTTCTAACATTTTTTCCTCTATTTTTTCCTGAGAAGCAAAATAGTATAAAAACCGATTATTAAAAAACCAAATAAAAAATATGGAATTTTAGTCTGGTCAATAATTCTGAATAATTTGGGAAAAATTATCCAGATATACGTTAACTGACCAAAAATTATGGCAAACGCAATAAACCACATTGAAATGATAATATCTCTGTTTTCTTTATCTTCAAGCAGGTTTCTTCTTAAAGGCCATTTGGTGAAAATCTGTTTACAAATCAAACAACCACCGACGATTATCAAGATTGCCAGCAATCTGGTGAAAATCATTTAGCCTCCGAAAATACTCATAAAACATCTAACGAATAATGGTAATTTATTGCAAGATATTTTTCGTTTAGGATGGATTATTGAATATTTTATTGGTTATCCGTTGTTTCATTCGTCTCACCCCACTGTTGTTTCAACCGTCTCGGTTGAAACACAATGTTATCTATCAACACCGTCTCGGTGTTGCATAATACTCAAAACGAATTTATTATACTCCAACCGGGACGGTCGTCTCAAACCTATCCTTCAACCGGGACGGTTGAAGAGACGAAAGTGCTGGGTCGCGAGTTGGGTTTCACCGCTATTGTAGCAGGACTTTTTCTTCCTATGATGGGACCGTCCTTCACAATGAATCCAGCAGCTTTCATATTTTCCCGAACCATTTTTGCACAACTGTAAGTGCTCAATTTGGCTCCGGGTTTCATCAAAACAAACACTTTTTGGAATACTTCTTTATTCCACATTTCAGGTTGTTTTTTAGGAGAGAAAGGATCGAAGAAAACGCGGTTAAAAAAAATTTCTGAAAGTTGGTCTATTGTATGAAGAGCATCACCCAAAATCAGTTTTATGGTGTTATTGTTCTCATCAGTAATTTTAATTTTCTCAGCTAAATTTCTAAAAGCTGAAAACTCTTTTTTTATTTCTTTAGGAACACTCAGATTTTTTATTGTTTTGATGATTTCTATATCATTTTCCAATCCAATAATAGATAAATTTTTGTGTCCTTTTGTCGCAGCAATCGAATTATATCCCAACCCAAAACAGAAATCCAGGATGTGGAATCCATCTTCCACACCAATTGCATTAACGTGTTTTTCGAATGCTTCTTCCAAAGCACCGGATAGTGTGTGATAATGTTCTTTGTATCTTTCGTTAAAAGCTGTTAAAGAGCTGTCTTTGGTTTTTATAAATAGCATAGATTATTAATATTGAAACACCTTTTTCGTTGTTTCAAACTTCCCTTCCGTTGTTTCAACCGTCCCGGTTGAAACACAAAGTTACTCTTCAACACCGTCTCGGTGTTCTATAATGCTCAAAACGAATTTATTATGCTCCG
>CAYWPW010000161.1:0-5107 GCA_964460095.1 uncultured Candidatus Cloacimonadota bacterium | reverse complement strand
TTTTTTTATACGGTGAAGTAAGAAGGATTTCTTCTACAATATCCTGAATTTCTTCTACTGTGGGAACTTCCCTTTGTATGATTTGATGCGAAAGATTAATAACCTTAATCGTTAGATTTTTTGCAATCGGTAAACCGAATTCTTTTGTGATTTCACCAGCTTTTAAAATTGCGTTTGTTATCTTATTTGCTTCAAATTTTACAATCTGACTATCTCTTTTAATGATGAACTTAAACACTAACCACTCCGATTTATACAATACTTTTGCAATTCATACGACAATAGGTTTAGAAACTCCAATAGTGACCGTTAACTTTCTTATTGTTAAGAAGTTAAGTGCCCAGCACTGATTTTCCGACTATCATAATACAGGTTGCTTACCTCTTAAAATTTAAACAGTTAGATATAGTGTCAAATGAAAAATTATTTTAGCTTAGCTTTTAGCTTTAACTTATGTTCTTAACTGATTGAAATATAAGGTAGAAAACAGCAGGTAATTTTTTTTCATTTTGGAGTAACCGTTTTTGGAGTAGCCGACTCCGTCGGCAAAAAATGGCGAGGGACTCGCCAACTCCAAAACTCTCACTTTCTGACCTTTGAGATTATAAATTATTATCTCGGTGTCTTCAGCCTGCCAAGCCGTAGCATTGTGATGGCTGGTGTTTTTGGTGTTTAATGAAAAAGAAATTGTTGTAGAAGGATTAAAGGGATTTGGGTGATTTCGTAATTCGAAATTGGTAATTGTTAACTGATTATTATCTGCAGAAACTAGTATTTGCCCTTCGCCTGTTAGAGAAACCTCTACTTCCGGATTTTCAGGGTCATTACTCAAAATTATTAGAGTATCTGTAATTATACCTTCGTAAGTTGGGGCAAAAGTAATCTCAATGTTAAGATTCTGGTTAGGCTCTATGTTAAAATGAGAAGGGTCTACCGAATATTCATCGGTATTTGTGTGAGCATTTGCTGTTAAAAGTCCATATCCTAAATTTGATACTGATAATGTGAGCAAACTATCTGAACCAATGAATACAGAGCCGAAGTTTAGAGAATCTGTTGAAACAAAAATCTGTGGGATTCCAATTTGCCCTTCTCCTGTCAGAGAAACTTTCATTTCCGGGTTTTCAGGATCATTACTTGAAATTGTTAATGTGTCTGTAATGACGCCTTCATAGATAGGAATAAAAGTAATTTCAATGTTCAGATTTTCGCCAGGTTCTAGGTTGAAACTGGAAGGATATGCAGAAAACTCTTCTGTGTTTGTGTAAGCATTTGCTGTTAAAGTTCCGTTTCCTAAGTTGGATACTGATAATGTGAGCAAGCTGTCTTCTCCGATATATACCGAACCGAAGTTTAAGGAATCCACTGAAACTTCAATTTCTGGAATTCCGATGACAGTTAAGACAAAGGGTTCGCTCCATTCAGAAATTGAATTATGTGTTAAAGGATTTTCAAAATACCATTGGTCTGCTGTTTGAGCGCGGACCTGATATACGCCTGGTTCGGTCCAAGAATGAGAAAGTTCAAAAGTAGAGCCGCTGGGTTGACACTCAGTCCAGTCAGTTATTTGATTATTTCCCCAAACAATGTGGACTGAAACACTGTCGTTATCAGGGTCAGAAGCAGTGATGGAAAAGGTTAAGGTTTCTCCGATAGTTCCTTGAGCTGGTCCTTGAGGCTGAGAAACAATTGGCATGTAGTTCCATGTGTATATTTCGGAACAATATTTCATAATTAATACAGATTCATTATTCAGAATTTCTGATGAAAAATTTTGATATGCAGCATTAAGTGGAGTTGTAATTTGCCATCCATTGATTTCGTCATAGATTTCAGAAGTCATATCTGTCCCAATTTCATTTGAAAGTCCTGCTATTGCTAGGGTTTTACCATTCAGTAAAATTTCAGAACAATGATTCCAACGATCTGTCTCTAGAGAGTCAGTAATAGACCATTGTCCTGTAGCAAAATCATAAATTTCACATGAATTATGAGGCGAATAACTACTGCCAATAACTAGAACTGTAGCATTTTTTTCGTTATAGATTGTAGTATGGCGATCTCGAGGATTATCAGTGGGCTCAGTTTGAGTCCAAACCCCAGTTGCGATATCATAAATTTCACAATCGTGATAAGGTGCCATACCATTAGATCCCCAACCACCTATAGTCATTATCACATCCAGTTCTGAGTTATATACTAATTTAGAACCACATTTCCCTTCTAGAAGAGATCCTGTCAATGCAAAAGATCCTGTAGCGGGGTTATAAATTTCACAAGTTGTGTAATCATTTTCACAATCACCACCAACGAATAGTACAAGATCATTCTCGCTATTATTTGGATCAGGAAAAGCAATCGCTGGAGCTTCTAATCTCCAATAATGCATTGATCCCGTATCTTCCCACATTTGGGATTAAGGGTCAAAGATTTCACCAACAATTGATTGTGTTCCACCTGCTACTAGAATTTTTTCAAGACTATTATGTCTAAATTTTACCAAAGGGAAATCTCTACGGACAAAGGTCATTGAATCAGTTAAACTCCAAATTCCTGTTGAAGCATCGTAAATTTCACATGAAGATAAGACAGCAAAAGGACTACCTATCCCTCCAGCAACTAAAACATTTCCATTGTCGAAAATCACGGATGGGAAACTTTCACGTCCTTGGTTTAAAGAACCAGTTAGATTCCACTCTCCTGCTAAACAAGGAGTGGAGAGCAGAAGGAAAAATGCAGCTAGGGAAAAAATTATCTTTTTCATGATACCTCCGTTGTTTATGGAGTGTGACGAGTCTCTCGTCACAAAAGCCGAGGGACTCGGCTACTCTATACATTTCGGTGAGGGCGTCACCGACCCCAAATTATGGTTCTCTCACTTTTACTTTATCAAATGGGTATTTATTCATTGTAAAGAGTATTTCATCTTTATCCTTTTTAAAATAATCTTTATAACTACAAAATTTATAATTTTCACTCTTTGTAACATACCCATGTTTTACCGGATTAAAATGAATATAATTAAACCTGGCATAAAAGGAATTTTCCGAAGTTATCACTGTATCCCAGTATTGATACCAAATCTGCCTGCCGGAAATGTTATCCATCTTATTTATGGTAATTGCTGTAAAACGATGAATATCAGCAATAATTTTTGATAATTTAACGACATTATTTTTTGAATTCATGAGTAAATGGTAATGATTATCCGCCACAAAATAGGCAATCATTTTCCAATCATTTCTTTCAATGAAATTCAGAAAAATAGAATTAAGCAATACCTGCTTTCTTTCATCATCATAAAAAGGTCTTATGTTTTTTAATGTATGAGCAGTTATGATGTAATATGCATTATTCAGGAAAAGATGTGCTGGTGAATGTTTGTAATTCGTAAATTCTTTAAAATTCTTATTAATATCGAAGGACATTTTATTTTCTCCTTTTTATGGAGTGTGACGAGTCTCTCGTCACAAAAGCCGAGGGACTCACCGACTCCAAAAGCCGAGAGACTCGGCTACTCTCCAAAATTTTTAATAAAATCTATAATCGATTGGGGAGATAATTTTATTATCAAAGACAAACTCAGACCAGACTTTCAGAGTTTCCAATGCCATCCTTTGTTTGGCTTTTTTTGTAAACGAACCTGTATGAGGAGTAAGAAGCACTTTATTATATTTTGCGAATTCCTTTATTTTCCAGGGTTCAGGAGAGAAAACATCTAAAGCAACTCCTAATAAAATCTTTTTTTGGAATCCTATTGAAATTGCTTTTTCCTGAACAATTTTTCCACGTGCTGTATTGAGCAACCAAATCGGATTCTGCAATTTTTGGAGAGTCTTCAAGGAAAAATAATTTAGTGTTTCACGAGTTAAGGGACAATGAAAGCTGAGCATATTACACCATTCGAGTCCGGCTTTATAAGAAGTTTCTACAACCTTTTTTTTCTCCCATTCTTCTGGAGTTAAATATGGATCAACAGCAAGTACATCAGCTCCCAGATTCAGAAGAGTTCTAGCAACACGAGTTCCCACTCTTCCCAAACCAACAATTAACACCTTTAAATCCGATATTTCCAGGTTCTCAGGAAGTTGTGATTTCCATGAATCATTTAAAATCGATTCTTTTGCTTTCTGATGTTGTTTTATCAAAGCATAAACAAATGAGATTGTATGCTCATAAGCTGAAAAAGCATTTGCTTCTGGAGTGTTGCAAACTACAATATCTCTTTTCCGGGCTTCCTTGATATTGATATTATCAACTCCTGTGCCAGCACGAATGATTAATTTTAAATCCGGAAATTCATCAAAAAGGTGTTTGTTAAAGTTTGTATTTGTACGGATGATTATTATCTCAATTTTTTCAATGGTACTTTGATTTTTTTTGTAAAAAAAACTGCTCCAACCATTCTCTTTAACTTCGTGCCAGAATAAATCCGGCATGGGCTCTAATACTAAGGTTTTCATCTTATTATTTTAAATCCGTTTTTGACTCCACTCTAAAAAGATATTTCCCGCGGAAAAAGTGAAAAATAGATGTGTATATTATCAAGCACAGCGTCCACACGGGCTGAATATACACAGACCATTTTCGAGTATTTCGTGTGTTTCGTGGGTTTTTATAGTGAACTCATTTTTAGATATACATTTTTGTAAGATACATAATTTCTCGAAGAATAATAGATCAATTCAATATCTTTATCAGTTAATTTTCTCACTGCTTTTGCAGGTGTTCCCATGATGAGACTTCCTGCAGGAAATTTCTTATTCTGCGTTACCACAGAACCTGCAGCCACAATAGATTCTCTGCCGATGTCAGCTCCATCCAAAATGGTTGCATTCATACCGATCAGACAAGCATCATTTATGATGCAACCATGCAGCATTGCTTTGTGTCCGATAGTCACATCACTTCCAATAATGGTTGGGAATCCATCACTCATGTCTTCTTTTGTGTAGTGCCACACATGAATCATACTCATATCCTGAATGCTGGTTCTTTCTCCGATTTTGATGAGATTGATATCTGCTCTTATTACTGCTCCAAACCAGACAGAGCTGTCTTCTCCGATTTCGCAGCGACCTATAACCTGGGCACTGGGAGCAATCCA
>CAYWPW010000160.1:0-5135 GCA_964460095.1 uncultured Candidatus Cloacimonadota bacterium | reverse complement strand
TTCAACTTTTTTTTGAAATTCCTGATTACAATCTGAAGACTTTATTTTATCTAATCCAGAATGAATCTGATTTTTTAGTTTTTTGAATTTTTTCATCTTTTCCCTAATTCAACCAGTTCAACTAATCTACCAATATCTCCCCTTCTTTGCTTTGTCAACGTTCATTTTCATTTTTTCTTTTTTCATTTCTTCTTTTTCTTTGGCAAGAAGTGCATTGAGCATTTTTTCAGCATCTTCTTTTTTCTGGTCTTTTTTCATTTGCTGCTGTTTTTTTTGCTCCTGATTTTCTTTCTGCTCTTCCTTTTGTTCTTGTTTTTTATCCTGTTGTTCTTGCTTTTCTTTTTGATCCTGCTGCTGATTTTGCTGTTCCTGGTTTTTCTCTTTGTTTTCCTTGTCCTGCTGATTTTCCTGTTGCTGCTGTTGCTGCTGCTTTTGCTGACGTTCCAGCATTCGGGCAGTAAGTTCGTAATTATGACGTGTATCATTGTTTTCAGGATTTTCAATCAAGGAATTTCTAAAATATTTTATAGCATTTTTGTAATCCTGCTGTTGGAATTTCACATTTCCCAGGTTATGATAAACAGAAGATTTATCAGAAAAATCTTTATCTTTAAGAGCCAGATTATAATCGTTTTCAGCGTCCTCTAATTTTCCATTTTTATAGTGCGAATTACCCAGATTAAAATGAAGTCTTCCATCTCTGGGATGGTTAATAGAGTTTTTACTAAATTCCTTTTCAGATTCTGTAAAATTCTCTTTTTCGAATTCTTTGATACCCTTTAGATTTGTAATAACTTTATCATAATTTAATACTTCAGCAAATAAACTGAACGAGATAAATATAATTGAAATTATTATAAATATTTTCATTTTTCCTCAAAACTTAACAAGTTTTCAAAACTTTTTAAGTTTACACTTTTTTTAATTAGTTCAATGTCTCAGGAAACATACTAAAATACACGAAATTATTTTTTTCTTTTATGCCCAATGCAACCAGTTCAACTGATTCAACCATCAAATCACTCTTTTAAATTTAGTTTTTTTCTTATAAATTATCAAAGATTCTATAAAAAGCAAAATTAATGCAATTACAACAAAATATTTATACTGCTCTTTATACCGGATGAATTCTCTGCTATCGAATTTCTTCTTTTCAATTGAATTTATATTTTTTAAGATTTCAAAAATTTCAGCCTGCTGAGGAGTGATTGGAAAGAATCTTCCTTTTCCATTTTTGGCAATTTGAGAAAGCGTGTTTATATCCAATCGAGTGAAAATAATATCACCTTTATCATCTTTTGCATAAACTATATTTCCAGATGAATCTTTAATTGGAATCGTGCTTCCTTCGGGTGAACCGATTCCCATAGTATAGATTATTGCACCTTTTTTTGATGATTCTTCTGCTACTTCGATAGAGTTGTTTTCCAAATCTTCTCCATCACTCACCATTACAATTACTTTGTGTTTCTCTTTTCCTTTGAAGAGATCCAGAGCCATATTAAGAGCTCCGCCAATGTCCGTTCCATAACTGGCAACAGTTTCCGTATCTAATAAATTTAAAAATAATTTCGCAGCTCCGTAATCATCTGTTAAAGGACATTGAACGAAACTTTTTCCTGCAAAAGCAATAATAGCAATCCTATCTCCTTTTAGTTGATCGATGAAAAGTGAAATCTGATCTTTTGCTCGTTCAATGCGGCTTGGTTTGATATCCTGTGCATCCATACTTTTGGAAACATCGATGCACACCACAATATCGATTCCTTCTTTTTTGACAATTTGTACTTCTTTATTCCATCTCGGTCTGGCAAGGGCAACAATAAGGAAGAAAATAGCAATTGTAAAAATAACGTTTTTTAATGACCAATGAAAAGCAGAAAATTCCTGTAAAAAGAAATCATAAAATCTAGGTTCTGCAAATTTATTAAAGTTTCTCTTTCTGCGAACTTTTGAGATTCCAATAAAAATAATAAGTACAGGAATCAAGATTAACAATATTAATAAATATGGATTACCAAATTTCATTTAGTTCCTTTTTTTGACACTGACTATCACTGACTAACATTGACTTTTTATCCACGAATTACACGGATTACACGAATTATTTTTTAGTCTTTTTTCTACCACTGACTTTTCCTTTTTCCTTTTTCCTTTTTATTCCTGTTTATCCTATCAATTTTATCTGTGCTAATCTGTAAAATCCGTGTCATCCGTGTTCCTTACGGGATTTTTCTTCTTAAAATCACCGTAAATGTGAATTCAAGGAGAGCAAATATGAAAGCTGCAAAAAGAAATCTGGGGAACAATTCATCATACTCGAAATAATTAAATTCTTTGATTTCAGATTTTTCCATTTGATCGATGAGTTCGATGATAGCCTGCAATTCTTCAGTATTAGTGGCTCGACGTGCTCTTTCTGTACCGGTTATTTCAGCAATTTTATTAAGCGATTCCATATCCATTTCAATCTTAACTTTTTGATATCTTATTCCAAAAGCAGTTTGCATAGGATAATCAACTAAACCTTTGCTTCCAACTCCAATCGGATAAACTTTAATTCCAAAAGTAGCAGCTAAATCCGCCGCAGTAAACGGATCGATTTCTCCTGTATTGTTTCGTCCGTCAGTAATTAAGATTATCACTTTCGATTTAGCTTCGGAATCTTTTAATCGTGCCACAGAAGTTGCCAGTCCCATACCGATTGCAGTCCCATTTGCCTGTTCGTTTATTTCCACTTTCTCCATGATTTGCATCAAGATATTATAATCTAAAGTAAGCGGACATTGGGTGAATGCATTTTCCGAAAAGATTATTAATCCAATGCGGTCGTTTCTTCTTTTTTCAATGAAATCGATAGCAACTATTTTGGATGCTTCCAAACGGTTAACAGGCTTAAAATCAACTGCTCCCATACTTCCGCTCACATCGATAGCCAAAATAATATCGATTCCTTTTCCGATAATTTCTTTACGTTTATGAGATAAACGAGGTCTAGCTAATGCGAAAATTAAAAGTATGATAATTATGCATCTTAGAAACAATGAAAGGTATCTTAACCAGCTACTTCGTTTGGCAATTTCTTTTATTAGATCGATTCTGCTGTGAACAAGATAAACCTGTTTTTTATGTTTATACAATAGATGATAAACAATTATTGGTAATAAAATCAGCAGTCCCCAAAACCAGTTAGGATGGACGAATTCAAGCATTTTTCGTCTCCAATGTATTTTCAAACGATTTCAAATAGTTTTCCAGCAGATCAAATGAATTTCCGGATTCCTTCAAAGTTGGGATGAATTTCGCAAACTTCACTTTATCTGCAAAATTCAGAAAGGTCAGTATTTTTGATTTTTCTTTCAAATCCTCGATTTGCAAGTTATCTCTGATTTCGCTGAATGTCATTTCCACAGCATTTATTTGATAATACCTTTCAATGAAAAAGCGCATAATATAAGAAAGATGGAAATAAAAAATCAGGAATTCACCTGTCTTAAGAAGTTCACGTTTTTTTAGATTATTCAGCATTTCCAGAGCAATTACATAAACGGGTCTTGGATCGAAATATTCCAGTTCCGTTTCAAATTCCGGTTTTTTTCGCAGTACTTTTCGGAGATAAATGATAATAACAATCAAAATAAAGATTAAAATAATCGGTCCAAAAAAATCAAAAAAACCAAGATTTACAGGAATCGGTTTAGCAATATCTTTAATTGTTTGAGTTGTATCCGCAAGAACTGATTTAACATTAATAACGAATTCGGAAGTTCTTAGAAAAGAAAGACTATCATTGGATTTAACAGCAAATTCTAATTCGGGGAAAGTAAATTCACCTGTATCAAAAGCTTGAAAAGTGAAATCAAGATTCGTGATTTTATTATCATTAGAAATTATCTCATCTGAAACTACATTTCTCAAAATAAAAATATCCAGAGTATCTATTTCAGGTGTAAAAATGCTGTCTTCAGGATTTGATGCAATCTCGATTAGAATATGAAATGGCGTGCCAATAAAAAGATTACTGGGTTTATCGAGTTTGTATTCCAGACTCTGCGAGAAGGATAATATTGGAATTAGAATCAATATAACAAAAAAACTTTTTTTCATTTGTAACTCATAGCTCCTGCTTTGAGATTTCACAAACCAGAGGTTTATGTTACATTATCTTTTCATTTTTATTCTAAGTTTGAAGAACTTCATCAATTCAGGTGCGTACGGTTTATCTGTTCTCAGCGTTATCAAATCGATTTTCATTTTTCTGAATCTGACGGACATTTCATTTTCTAATTTAAGAATAGCATTTTTGTACTTTTCTCTAAAATTTTTATTCGAAGAATTTATAGTTAATATCTCATCTGATTCCGGATCTCTGAGAAGAAGCAGACCTGCATCAGGCATTTCAGTTTCGGATTTATCGATTATCCGAAGTGCAATTACATCATGCTTTTTTGCCAGCAGTTTCAAACTGTCATCATAATCTTTATCTAGAAAATCGGAAATCACAAAAATTATACTTCTCTTCTTAATCAAACGATAAATATATTCAACTGCGATCTGGATATTTGTTTTTTTGCTTTTAGGATCAAAATATAAAATATCGCGTAAAATTCTTAATGCATGTTTTTTCCCTTTTCTGGGAGGAATGTATTTTTCGACTTCATCTGTGAAAAGAAGACAACCTACTTTATCGTTATTGGAAATTGCAGAAAAAGAAAGCACTGCTGTTATTTCCGTGATGAATTCAGATTTCAGAAAACTTTTTGTTCCAAATAGGGTAGAAGCACTGCAATCAACAAGGAACATCACATTCAATTCCCGCGTTTCCTCGAATTTTTTGATAAATGGATATCCGTGTCTGGCTGTCACATTCCAGTCGATTTGACGAAAACTGTCTCCTTCCTGATAGGCACGAACTTCGGAAAATTCCAATCCCTGCCCTTTGAAAAGACTGTGATATTCACCTGAAAATAGTTCGTTCACAAGGTTGCGAGTTGTGATTTCGATTTTACGAATTCTTTTAATTATATCTGCTGTTTCCATTTTTTTACCGCAAATTTATCGAAGATGAGAATATAGTATCATTCATCTTTTGATCTTTATTTTTCAATATTCAATATTAAATATTAAATTTTCTT
>CAYWPW010000159.1:0-5136 GCA_964460095.1 uncultured Candidatus Cloacimonadota bacterium | reverse complement strand
CTTAATCTTTTTTTCACATATTATGCAGGTTCGTCTCCTGCGAAACTTGAGTTAAATTGATTAATTAATTCTTTGTCTAAGTTTTGTAATTCGATTTCAATAAAATTTTTATTTTCGTTAAATATATCAACTTGGACTTTACTTGTTACAATGCTATTCTCAGTATCAGATATGTAATTTATTGCTCTAATTTTTATTCTTTCAATAACTGCAATATATTGATCAATAGAAGTTGCAAATATATTTCTTAACTTATCATTTTCCTTTGTTTTATAATATGCATCTAATGTATGTAAATTGGTTGGAACTGTAAGGTCTTCTATTGATTGTTTTATATTTTCAATTTTACTTACAAGTTCTCCAGCACTTATCATAATTATATTTTCTTTAAATCCTTTTGATTCAAAATCGTAAATATTAACCGATCTTTCATCTATATATTTATTTTGTACAATACTAAATCTTTTTTTAAAGTGTTCTGTTGTAATTTGTTTTATAAACTCAAAAGGAACTGATTCAGTAATATTATTTTGAAAATTAGAGATATCTCTAGTCGATTTGGTTTCCAAATTTAACCACCAAAGATTATAAGAATCATTTCTGAGTTTTGCTATTCTAATTGCATTTATTAGAATTCTTTTAATTGAAGAATATGATGTGTCATTTTCTTTATATGTTTGATCAATAATTTTTAGAATTCTTTCTGATAAATCCATATAACCTCACTTTTCTGTTAACTTATTCCCACTCAATAGTTCCGGGCGGCTTGGTGGTTACATCATAAAGCAGATTTCCGACTCCATCAATCTTTTGTATAAGTTTTGAAAGTCTTTTGATTTCCGTAAATTCCATTTCGAAAACACTGGCTGTCATGGCATCAGTAGAACAAACCGGACGCATCACAAAAGCCTGTCCGGTTTCATTGAAAAGTGGTAAACTAACAACCGGCATTTGCCAGATCTCTGGAATATGGTCGGTTTCATTTCGTAATACTGCATCTACTTCCCGCAATTTATTCATCACAGTTTTTTCTAGAAACAATTTTTTCAATTGTAAATTAATTGGCTGGTTGCTGTAAACAATCCTATTTACAGATTGAATTTTATTTATTACTTTGGATGCTGCAGTTTTCAGATCTTCCCAAGCTGACTCAATACCTTCATTAAACCAGATAACTGCAGGATGGTGATAAGTGCGGAAATCACCTTGCACACCAACACTCTTTATCGGCAGGATATTCCCTGACAAACCAAAATCTGCCAATATCTTACTCAAATGTTTGTTATCAATTTGAAGATCATTATTATTTTTTTCTATATCTGAGCAGATTACTCGAATAGCTAAACCGGGACCGGGAAAGGGATGACGATAAACCAGTTTTTCAGGTAATCCCAATTCATCTCCCAGTTTACGTACCTCATCTTTATAAAGCTCTTTTATTGGTTCGATGATCTTTCCTTCATCAATCAGCTTTTCTATCTCATCAACCCGGTTATGATGTGTTTTGATCAGAGCAGCTTTATCCGTTGAACCGCTTTCAATAGTATCGGGATAGATAGTACCCTGCACCAACATCCAGTCGATATTCTGACCCAGTTTGGAAAGTTCGTTATTGGCAATATCAACAAATAATTTGCCTATTATCATTCGCTTCCTTTCAGGATCGACAACACCTTTTAGTTCTTCTAAATACATTTTTTCAGCTTCAATTATTTTCACATTTTTAAATCCAAGTTCGTCAAAATGTTCCAGGATTTCTTTTGATTCATTTAAACGCATAAAACCCGTATCAATGTGAATCGAGTAAACATTTTCATTCCCTAATGCCTGAATACTTAATTCCAGTGCAACCAGCGAATCAACCCCTCCGGAAAGAAGCAGAACCAGCTTCCTACCTTTGGCTTCATCCTTGATCTGCTGAATGAGCGATTCTTTGAAATTGTGTGGATTCCAGTTGCGATCATTTGTACAAACCGAAATGAATTTATCAAGCATCTTCAAACCGTTTGTAGTATGTGTAACTTCAGGATGGAACTGAACACCGAAAAACTTCTGATCCAGAGATTCATATGAAGCTATTTTTATCGAATCAGAATATGCGGTTATCTTGAAATCTTTCGGTAATTTACAAACGTGGTCACCGTGACTCATCCATACTTTTTGTTTAGAATTCAAACCTTTCAAGAGTTTAGAATTTTCCGGATCGCAAGTTACAGAAGTGAAACCATATTCTTTGTTTTCTCCGCTTTCAATCTCTCCACCAACCATTTTTGCCAGAAGCTGATGTCCGTAACAAATACCTAAGATCGGAATCTCATTTGTATCAATATCGAGGTTAATTCTAAATGCATCTTCAGCATTTACAGATTGTGGTCCGCCGGAGAAAATAATTCCAACGATATCATTATTTATTTCAAAACTTTCAGGATGAATGATCTCGCTGAAAACTCCCAGATCACGAATTCTACGAGCTATGAGATGTGTGTATTGCCCGCCAAAATCTACTATTGCTATTTTTTTCATTTAGGCTTCTTCTGACGCTGATTAAATATGATTCTTTATGATTTTGCTTTCTTATTTTTTTCATAATATCTCTGTGTTTATCTGCGTCTAATCAATTTCAAATATTTTTTTTATACATTCACTATAAAAAACATGCTCAACTTTTAAACCTTTTTGTTCCGCTTCTTCGATCGTTCCACAATCCGAAATATCCACTTCTCTTTTCGCAATTACTTGTCCGGTATCAAGACCTTCATCCAAGAAATGAACTGTTATTTTGGTAGATTCCATCTTATTTTCAAATGCCCATTCATAACCGTGTAAGCCCTGATGCAAAGCTGTATCTGCAGGATGGATGTTGATAATTCTATTTCTAAACCTTTGAACAATATCTGCACTTATGATCTTCATATAACCTGCTAAAATTATGTAATCGGGATTCAATTTATCAAGATAGTCAAACAGTAATTTATTGTATGTCGAACGCTTTTTCCCTTTGGATTCAATCACATTAGTTTGTAATCCGAAACCTTTTGCAATATCAAGTCCGGGAGCATCTTTTTTATTGGATAAAACTTCCGCAATCTCGCAATAGTCTTTTAAAATTCCATTCCTGACATTTTCAGCAATCGCTTTCATATTGCTTCCACGACCGCTTATCAGGATTGCTATTTTCTTCATAAAACCTCTTTAACCAATATCTTTCCTGAAGAACATATCCTCAAAGTAAAAACCATTAACTTTCTCATAAGCATTTTCAATTGCTTCTTCCAAAGTATCACCTTGAGCCACTATATTAAGAACACGTCCTCCATTCGTCAGGAATTTACCGCCTTTTTTTTTCGTTCCAGCGTGGAAAACAAGTTTTTTCTTTTTTTCTAATCCACAAATTTCAATATCCTTTTTATATGCTTTGGGATATCCACCGGACGTTATAACAACATCCACAAAAAATCCATCGTTGAATTCCATCGTGAAATCTTTTAGAGTTCCATTGAAACATGAAAGAACAAGTTCCAGTAGATCACTGTTTAGAGCAGGAAGCACAACTTCTGTTTCCGGATCTCCCAGACGAACATTATATTCCAGAACTTTGGGACCGCTCTTTGTGATCATCAAACCGAGATAAATAACACCTTTGAAATTGAAGTTTTCTGCTTTGAGCCCAGTTATTGTTGGAATTATTGCATATTTTTCGATCTTCTTTTTGAGATCATCTGTGTAAAACGGAACCGGACAAAATGCACCCATTCCGCCTGTATTCGGTCCTTTATCACCATTCAGAAGCTGTTTGTGATCTTGAGATGGGAGCAAAATTTGATAATTTTCTCCGTCCGTGAAAGCCAGAATAGAAAGCTCCGATCCAGTTAATTTTTCTTCTATCAAAAAAGATGCATCATCACCATAAGTTTGTTTGATAGTTTTCACGGCTTCATTCGCTTCTTTGGCTGAAGAACAAACGAAAACACCTTTTCCGGCTGCGAGCCCGTCGAACTTGATTACGCAATTCCCGTTCATTTTTGCAATTATGTTTTTTATATCAATGTCATCCTGAGCGAAATCGAAGGAGACATCTTCAATAGTTCGACTACGCTCACTATGACAGATTCTACCAAACTCCTGATAATTTCCGGTTGCAACTCCGTATTTCCGCATAAACTTCTTCGCAAAAACTTTTGATCCCTCAAGTTGAGCTGCTTTTTTATCCGGTCCGAAAACCTTAATATCCGAGTCAGCAAAATAATCAACTATCCCGTTTACCAGCGGATCTTCTGGCCCTACAAAAATCAGTTCTACCTTTTCCAATTCACAGAATTTCTTGATCTCAGCAAAATCGTTAACATCGATCGGGACATTATTTTCAGTTCCACCATTTCCAGGAAGAACAAATACTTTTTCTGCTAATTCACTTTGATTCAGTTTCCAGACGATAGCATGTTCCCTACCGCCTGAACCGATAACTGCGATATTCATATTAACCTCTTTTTAGCAACGAACAAAACTAACAAAACTAACTAATTTCATCTCATTTTGTTCGTTGTTAAACTTCCATTATTTTCCTATTAAATTCGGAATTCTTACAATTTCAAATCCAATTCTATTGTTTGGAAAATTTATCAGAATACCAAGTTCGATTTTCGTTGCTTTCAAATAATTTAGTAATTGCGCTTTGTGGAATTCGTTTAACCTTTCAGCACATTTCAATTCAATAAGTAGAGCTTTCTCATACACTTTTTCAAGGAATCCGTTTCCAAGCCTTTTTCTTACCTCAATACAAGTTTTCTTAATTTTATAAAACTCGTCCTTGAAAATTAAATCCAAACTATCTGTCTCCTTCAATTAATTAAATTATCTCTGTTCGTATTGTTAGTTTTGTTCGTTGCTAATTTTTCCTTATCTCCTCATCTGCTTTTATCAGTGATTCTTTAATTGCGTTTATCTCGTCGATAAAAAGGTCTTTCAGTCTTCTGATACCCAAACTACGTAACGCTGCCAAAGCAGCTGAGCTTACATCGATAGCTGTGGAAGCAGGCGTTTTGGATGGCATTACGAGCGACGAATTTATGTTCACCATCATATCGAGCTTATCTTTGAACGGAGGGCAATTTATCATCGGAATAGCCAGATTTGCAG
>CAYWPW010000158.1:0-5157 GCA_964460095.1 uncultured Candidatus Cloacimonadota bacterium | reverse complement strand
TCCATAGAAAATTGCTTTCAAAACTTAAATTCCAGCAAGATAAAATTCTGGATAATCGTTATCAGGAATCCATCACAAACAGGTTGAAAATTATCGAGGGAAATTTGCAGTTTTCCGGATTGAGAAATACGAAATTCGACTTATTTCTGGAAAACCGGAAAGAAAAAGATTCCAGGTATGAATCTGAAATTGAGATAAATTCTGTGGAATTTGATGTTCGAAATAAGATTAATGATAATTTAACTTTGCAAACAGATTTTGATTTTTCCTATGAGAAAGGTAATAAACAAAATGAAGATAATTATGAAATTAAAAGCTATATATTATCAGAAACCGTAACTTATTTCTTTCAAAGAAAATATAGATTATTTTCCAGATTCAGTTATAAAAAAAATAATCGTTCTGGCTCAAATTTCTTAAGTTTTTTAGCTGATAAAAAGGACGGTGATATTTTCAAATGGAATATAAATTTGGATTATAAAATCGGAAGTTACACATCTGTAAGATTGAAATATTCTGGAGATAGTTATCTTGAGCAGGATGATGTACATCAGCTCGAAGTTGAAGTGAAAGCTGAGTTTTAAATATTCGATGCAGAAAAAAAGGAACACAGATGACACGGATTAAATGGATTTTCACGGATAAGAATTTAGACGCAGATGGGCACAGATTCATTATGATAAATTATGAAAAAAGCTTATTTTTAAATTAAAACTTAACAAGTTTTTGAAACTTGTTAAGTTTACATAATCATATTAAATCATAAGTAATCAGTGAAAATCAGCATCAAAAAAAAAGACTTAGTCGCAGATTAACGCTTTATAAAGAAAAAATTACCCAAACAAATATAAAATTCTTGCCAGAATTCTGGGGAAAATCTTATGGGAAAAAGTGTAACATAAACCTCTGGTTTGTGAAAGTAACAAAGTTCTCAAAGAGGAATTATGAGGTACAGTAGAAAATTATCTGGAGAGAATATGTTTAATGAGTTAAAAAAATCATTTGAAACTGCAGCAAATCTTACGAATGATTTTATCAAAAATGAAGAGAATATCCTCCAAACAGTTAATATCTCAGAATTGATTGCAAGAACTTTTCAGAATGGAGGAAAAATTCTGATCTGTGGAAATGGAGGAAGTGCAACTGATGCCATGCATTTTGCCGAAGAATTCACAGGTAAATTCAGAAAGAACCGTAAAGCTCTACCTGTTATTGCGTTAACCGATCCATCCCACATAACTTGTGTTGGCAATGATTTCGGGTTTGAAGAAATTTTCTCCAGAGGTGTAGAAGCTTTTGGAAAAAAAGAAGATGTTTTAATTGGACTTTCTACGAGCGGAAATTCAGAGAATATTATCAGAGCCTTCCAAAAAGCGAAAGAAATCGGAATGAAAACAATTGCTCTTCTGGGAAAAGATGGTGGAAAATTAAAAGGCTTTGGTGATTTTGAATTTATTATTCCAGCAGAAACTTCAGATCGGATTCAAGAGCTTCATATGACGATTCTTCACGTTATTATTGAAGGAGTTGAACGAATTCTTTTTCCGGAAAATTATTAATTTTGGAGTAAAATAACCGTGTTTTTTTTTGAACTGCAAACCCAACTCGGATTTGGAAAAAGTACAAAATGAGATTAGTTATCCAAAGAGTAGATTCAGCGAAAGTAGAAGTTGAAGGAAAGCTCGTATCAAAAATTAGAAAAGGTCTTTTAATTTTAATAGGAGTTTCAGCATCTGATGATGGTTCGGAAATACGATGGTTGGTACAGAAAACAGTTGGTTTGAGAATTTTCCAGGATGCGGAAAATAAAATGAATCTTTCCCTCAAAGATGTAAATGGAGAGATTCTTCTGGTTTCTCAATTCACACTTTATGCAAATTGCAGAAAAGGAAAAAGACCGAGTTTCATTGATGCAGCTCTACCAGAAAAAGCAGAAAGATTTTATAACTTGTTTGCCGAAGAATTAGAGAAAAACGGGATAAAAACCGGGAAAGGAATTTTCGGAGCTTTTATGAAAGTAAGTTTGAAAAATGACGGACCTGTAACAATAATTTTGGAGAGATGATAATAGATGGCTATTAAAAATGTGATTTTTGATTTGGGAAAAGTTTTGATTAACTTTGATTTCAGCAGCTTCTGGGAGAGCATTGGTGCTGAAAAGTGTGAAAGATTTCTGGATGAAGCTCAGGAGCCAATATTACTTTTTGAAGCAGGTAAAATATCAAGGCAACGATTTTATAATGAAGTTAAACAAATCTATAATTTCAATATGAATATGCAGGATTTCGAAGGGATTTGGTGTAATGTTTTTTCTGAAAAATCCCAAATGATTAAAATGGCAAAAAAAATTAACCGGAAATATGAGATTTTTATTTTTTCCAATACAGATGAAATTCATTTTCCCTATATCTGGAAAAAATTTCCTTCAATTAATTTCTTTAAAGAGAATTTAATGCTTTCTTATGAAATTGGCTCTGTAAAACCGAATTTGGATTCATATGAAAGAGCTTTAAATAAATTCGATTTGAAATTTGAGGAATGTCTTTTTATTGATGATAGACCCATAAATGTTCAAAAGTCAGAATCATTTGGAATGAAGGGAATTGTACATAGAAATTATGAGGAAACTAAAGAGAAAATTTCTGAAATATTAGACATAGATCTTTGAGGAATAAAAAAAATACAAAAATAGAACACAGATAACACGGATGTTACGGATTTGCACGAATAAAATTGACAGGATAAACAGGATTAAAAGGAAAAAATAAAACTTTGTGTCTTAGTGTCTTTGTGGCAAAAAAGGAGGATAGATGAAATTATTAATTGGTGTTTTTTGCTTAATGTTTTTAATCAGTTGCACACAAGAAAATGTGAAAAGCGGAGGATTCGGGCAGGAATTCTGGGAAGGGGAAACATTTGTTCAAAAATCTGTGGATGCTTCCCAATTGGATGAAAACCTTATCAAAGCGAAAGTTGATGGAAAATGGAATGAATATGAACTGGTAGATTTGCCGGATGAATTTATCGAATGGAATATGTCGGAAAGGACGGAATCTCTCGAGAATATCAAAAATGGTGAAATGCCCGGTTTAGCAGGAGCTCACAATGGAATTATTGCTACTTATGGCTATCAGCGTGAAGACTCGAAATTCAAGGTCAATAATGCTGTTAAAGGTTGTGGATTTCTTCCGAAAAAAGAGAAAATCAGAAAAATGATTCAACATTTAAAAGATACAAAAAAAGAACATTTCATGGTAAAATTAGATATTCTTCTTGGATTTTACGAAAAAGCAGATTCTCTATTTGATATGAATAAACAGGTTTCCCTGGAATTATATTCAGTTCCGGATCGAGGTACCCAGACTTTTGTGAACCAGATGACAGATCCGACTTCTGTTATTGTTTATATGGCAATTCCAACTTTTAAGCTCAAAACGATTGCCTATCTTCTACATCCTGAAAATCCGAATTTGACAGATTATGAAAAAGATGTGGTGGAATATATAAACCTTATTCACAGTTATTTTCATGGTGAATTTTCCAAAAAATTTATTGCTGTGATTTATAACGTTATTGAAGTTTACAATAGTTCTCCGGGCAGAAAAGAGGGAATGGGAAAGAAGATGGTGTCGTAGATTTTTTCATGAACTTCGAAAGTTTACAAAAATTTCCGAAGTATTTTCTTTTTGGTGGTTAAACCTGACTTATCTTAAGAAAGAAATTGACTTAAAATTCATAATTTTATAAATAATCCATTGTTTTTTAGGAGCAAAAATGTCTTTTGAATTTCATAAAAATCGAGAAGTATATTTTAATCAACAGTTCGAAAATGCTGAGAATTACATAGTCCCTTTTGTTAATAAAATATTTTTTAAAGAAAATAATGTTTTAATATTGGAAATAGGATGTGGTGAAGGTGGCATTCTTAAAGCTTTTTTAAAAAAAGGATGCATTGTGACCGGTATTGATAATTCAGGAAATAAAATTGAAAAAGCAAATGAATTCTTTAGTAATGAAATTAAACAAGGGCGAGCTAATTTTATTTGTAAGGATATTTACGATATAAATGTTGATAAAGAATTGAATTCTAAATTCGACCTAATAGTCCTAAAAGATACTCTTGAACATATTCACAATCAGGGGAAATTATTAGAATATATAAAAGTATTTCTTAAACCTGAGGGAAGAATATTTTTAGCATTTCCACCCTGGCAGATGCCATTTGGTGGACATCAACAGATGTGTGATAGTAAGTTTGTATCTCTTTTGCCTTATATTCATTTGCTTCCGAACTTTCTTTATGTAAGTATTTTTAGATTTTTTGGTGAAAACGAGAGCAAGATAAAAGCACTTCTTGAAGTAAAAGAGACTGGAATAAGCATTGAAAGATTTGAAAAAATAATTTTCCAGTTAAGATACAAAATTGAAAAGAGATTATTTTATTTTATAAATCCAAATTATAAGATTAAATTTAACTTGAAGCCAAGAAAATTGTTTTCCATAATATCAAGAATACCATATTTTAGAAATTTTCTTACAACAACATGCTATTATTTAATGAAAATAAAATGATTTATAGATTTTCGAAATAATTTGTGATTCAAAATATGAATTTCAAAGGAGGAAAAATCATGAGGAGTTATAATCTTTTTTTAATTGTCTTTTTACTGATTTCCAATTTAATAATTTTTGCAGACATAATTAATATTCCAGATGATCAACCAACAATTCAGGTAGGAATAAATGTAGCAGTGGAACATGATACTGTTTTAGTTCACCCAGGGACATATTATGAAAATATCGATTACACAGGGAAGAATATTGTTGTTGGCTCATTATTTTTCACAACTCAGGATTCTTCTTATATTTCTGGAACTATTATAGATGGAACTTATAGTAGTAATGTCGTTAAGTTTAAAAATGGAGAATCTTTTGGAGCTGTCTTATGTGGTTTTACTATTACTCATGGTTTAGCTGAGTTATATTGGAATTATAATTATGGGGGAGGAATTATTTGTGCAAATTCAGAACCTACAATTTCTGACTGTGTAATAACAGGAAACCATGCTGGTCCTGTTGGAAAAGGCGGGGGAGTTTTTTGCGGTGCTTCAAATGCGGCTTTCAAAAACGTAACAATAAAAAATAATTTTGCAACTG
>CAYWPW010000157.1:1833-5177 GCA_964460095.1 uncultured Candidatus Cloacimonadota bacterium | reverse complement strand
TCTTTAAGCTGAATATCAGTATAATCAATCGTTTCATAATATTCTTGTTCTGCAGATTCACAGAAGTGCTGTCCATTCTTATCAAATTGATGTAAATGTGAATTCGTCCAGCCCATTACTGTCTGGACAATTTTATGCAAATCGGGTAATTTAACATTTGATTCAACTAAAAATCTTCTCCAGATAGATGGTTTTGTGTCGTTTAAAGTTATTTTTATTTGATAGATTTCTTTTTTGGATTTCATGTTCAAAACTCCTTTATTGTTTTACTTTTTTTCAGCTTATATCCGTGATAATCTGTGAGCAAAATAATCTTATCCTTCCCAACCATATTTTATTAAATTGATTTTACCGTTTTTATCAAAAACAACTCCTTCGGCTTTCAGGATTGCCTGCTGTTCATCATATCCTTCAGTTCCTTCGGGAAAACTGATCTTACCTTTGCTGTTGATTACTCGCTGCCAGGGAACATCATCTTCTGCAGAAACCGAGTGCATTGCATAACCCACAACTCGCGGAGAGCATCCAACTATGTGTGCGATCTGTCCGTAAGATGCCACACAGCCGGAAGGAATTAAACGCACAACTTGGAATATTCGGTCGTACAAATTTGTTTTTTTCGAAAATTTCATTATCTCAAACCATCTTTAAAATTGAAAATTGTACTTGGGTATTCAGGGCTGGAAGTTTGGTGTTTTTTCAAGATTCTATTAAACGTTTTCTGCGATGGATTCAGATGAGAGAAATCGATGAGAAACCTTCTGAAACCAGATTTGAAAAGTTTATTCTTATGTTGCAAAATGGAAACTGGAATTTCAGGAACAATTACCGTAATTCCGTCTTTAATAATTTTCCTATATATTAGACTTTTATCCTCAAAACTTTGTGCCTTCGTGTCTTTGTGGCTATGAAAAACAGGCATTCGCGAATAAAAAAGTTCGGGTACAAAAAACAATGGCACAATTCCTTTCCTGTCTTTACCAAAAGTTAAATTCTGAAAATCATTTTCCAAGGGATAAATGTATGACCAGATTTTTTCCTCTTTCAAAAACTGGATGCTCGCATCATTAAGTGCATAAACATTTTCGCTGGTATAAAACCTGATATTAGTGGATGAAGAAATCAATTGTTTTTGAGAAAGATGACTAAACAAGAAATTTGTAATACCCTCTCTAATGCAGGTTATGGCTAATTGTTTAAAGAAAATAATATCATCTTCAGGAATGAATTTCGGAAATTGAATAATGATTTTATGAAGATTCTTCCTGAGATAATTTTTCCTGAAATCAAGCTCAGTCCATTCTGATTTTGATAAACTTAAAATTAAAAAATCAATCCTATCGAAGAAAATCTTTCCCAGCCATTTTATAGAATCTATTCTTATAAAAAGTTCTTCTCGTTTCAAGATTTTCTTTGAACCGATTTTTCCTGAAATATTCTTCTTTTTTTCAGATGAAAACTGTAATTTCAACCGCTTGCCCTGAAGGGTAAATTTGTTCTTGAACTTTATTTCTGCCAATCCAATCAGGAAAACTTTATCGCCTTTATTCACTTTGATTTTATCAGTTTGAATTTTTACTGCTTCTCCGATTTTTATTTGAGAACATCTTTTTTCTTCTTTCCACATTTCCTTTATTTTGATTGCTTTAGCATCGCTTCCTGTTTCCGGAAGAATTCGCAAACGATCCATAATTTTTAGTTTATGAAGAGTTTTGAAAGAAAAAGAATCTGGAGTACTTTGTGATATTTCTCCAATATAAATACCGATATAAGGATTTTTTGTAATCGCATTCTTGATATTTCTACCTAAAAAATACGCTGTTTTTTCTCTGCCAAAATCATACTGCAAAATCTCTTTGGCTACCTCAATTTTCTTCAGGTCATCAATGACCATTCTGTAAGCTCTGGCAACTTGGTAAACATATTCAGCTGATCTCATCCGACCTTCGATCTTCAGACCGGAAATGTTTAACTTCAATATATCAGGTAAAAAATCGATTAGCTGATTATCCTTTAAACTAAAGAAATAATCTGATTTATTGGATAAATTGTAAATCCTGCGACAAGGCTGTTTGCACAATCCACGGTTGGCACTCATACCTCCCAAAAAACTACTGAAAAGACATTCTCCGGAAAAAGAATAACAAAGCGCACCATGAGCAAAAATCTCCAACTCGATCTTGGTTTTACGACTGATTTTTTCAAGCTCATAAATGGTTAATTCTCGTGCTAAAATAACTCGCTCAAATCCTAGTGACTCTGTGTAATTCACTCCAATAGAATTGTGTATTCCCATCTGTGTGCTGGCATGAATGGGAAGATTGGAAAAGTACTTTTTTAGAAGATAATAAACGCCCCAATCCTGAATGATAATTGAAGATATTTTTGTTTGAGACAGCAAGTGCAGGATATCAAGAATTTGAGGAAGCTCGTTATTTTTTATGAGAGTATTGAGGGTTAAATAAACTTTAATGTTTAATTGGTTCGCTTCTTTGAGTAACGATTGTAATTGATTGGGAGTGAAATTAGGAGCTCTTCCCCGCGCATTAAAACTGCGAAGTCCAAGATAAACTGAATCTGCCCCACCTTCTACTGCTGCATAAAATGATTCTGTGTTGCCTACAGGAAGAAGAAGTTCAGGTTTCATTGAATAATTCCAAACTTGTAATCTTCTCCAAGTCCTTTTTCTATTTCAGCTTTTGCTTTTAAAGTGTCTTTTATGAATTTAAGTAGTAATTCCGGATTTTCTTTATGGATTATTTTAGCTATTCCCTTTATTTTTTTCTCTTTCATCTTTATGTTTCTTCTTATGGAACCAGCAGTACAACCGCAGTTGCTGTAATTCCTTTTTCTTTCCCACTGATTCCCATTCCTTCTTCAGTTGTAGCTTTGATGGAGATATTTTTTATAGTTGTATGAAGATCTTCAGATACATTTTTCCTCATCTGAAGGATGTATTTTTGAAGTTTTGGCTTTTGTGCACATATTGTAGCATCAAGGTTTCCAATTTCAAACTCTGTATCAATAATCTTTTTGTAAGTTTCTCTGAGAAGAATCCTACTATTAATATCTTTGAATTTTTCATCCGAATCCGGGAAATGCTGACCAATATCACCTGCTGCCAAAGCTCCCAAAATTGCATCAATAATTGCATGAATCAGGACATCTGCGTCGGAATGGCCTGCTAATCCAAATTCATTCGGGATTTCTACTCCACCTAAAATTAGTTTTCTATCCTTAACTAATTTATGAACATCATATCCAAATCCAATTCTCATAAATACTTCCTCTTTTTTTATCCACGAATTACACGAATTAACACGAATTTTTATTTTCTATTACAA
>CAYWPW010000157.1:0-1733 GCA_964460095.1 uncultured Candidatus Cloacimonadota bacterium | reverse complement strand
CTTTCATAGACAGAAACAAGATGACCATAATGCTCTAAAATAGCAGCATCATCCGTAAAATATAATTCTTCGATTTTTGCATTTTCATGCAAAGTCTTTATGAGTTTATATTCAAACACTTGAGGAGTGATTGCGTTTGCCAAATTTTCTCTATTAACTGTTTTAATAATGTGCTCATTCTTAATTTCTTTGATAGTATTTTTTATTTTTGAAATCGGAATTACAGCTTTTGAATATAAGGCTATTTTTATTAAATCTGATATTTCTTTTTCCAAAACAAAAGGACGAACTCCATCATGAATTAAGACAATATCGGTTTTAGGATGGCAAGCATGAATGGCATTACAAACCGAATCCTGTCGCTCGGGTCCTCCTGGTACAACAGAAATATTTGAAAAAGAAAATTCAGAACACATGTGATCTTGATAAATTTTCATGTCCTCTCTTGGCAAGACAACGATGATTTCATCTATTTGGGAATGTTTCACAAAATTATCGATTGTCCAAAACAAGAGTGGTCTTTCTTTGATGCATAAGAATTGTTTTTTTTTTTCTGTTTTCAGGCGTTTTCCGCTCCCACCTGCTGTGATTATTGCTACGATATATGGTTTCATTTTTCTCCTTATCAAATTTTAGGATTTAAAAGCTCTTTGAGATGTCAAGAAAAACTGCATGAATCGAAGATTAAACTAATTTCGTTATTTATAAAAAATTAAGCCTTCCGGAAATTCGAAAGGCTTAATCAAAAATCTTTTTTAGGTTATTAGAAACTATATCCTAAACCTAAACTAACAGCCAAAATATCCATCTGGTGCACGCCGGGCATATTATGTCCTGATGCTTTGATATTTCTATCTCCTCCGAACAGATATTCAGCTCCAAAATCCACATCAAAATTATTGATTTTGTAACATAATCCACCTGTTACAACAGAATAAGTTTGTGATGGAAATAAGATGGTCAGGGTTTTATCCGGTGCTGGAGCAGGATCCCAATACCATCCATGAAGAATAGTAAGATTCTCATTTAATTCATAGGCAAGCCCTAAGCGGATTTGAGTTGCATCTTCCCATTCCAAATGCATTTTTTGAATTGTTGTTCCGCCATAGGTAGCAGGTAATTTAATTTCAGCATCCAGTTCATCTAATGAGGACCATTGGCTGTATTGAGCATCGAATGTAAGAGTTAATTTGTCTAATGCCTTAACAGCAAAACCTGCACCAAGCCACATCGGCCATTCAATATCAATCGAACCATCAACTGTATCAAGTCCAGGTAAATCAATATCTGCATCACCTTCAAATTCTACATTTATAGGACTTCTGTAAGTGAGCCCAAAAGAAACAATATCGCTCATTTTATACATCACTCCAACTGATGCTCCATAACCTAATCCTGAAATATCAAAGGCGGTTTGTGTATCCAGCATGCCGTCTTCGCCTGGGATAGGTGTACCAAAACTACTTGGATCTAGTAAAGTAAACTTATCTTCACCACGTTTTAATTCCAACATTCCATAATAAACATTTGCTGCAGCACCAATAGAAAGTTTGTCACAAAGCTGAAAAGAAATTGCAGGACTGATGTTTATTACTCCGATCTTACTCATCCATTCAAAAGCTTTCCCTGCGAAAGGATTTGCAATTGTCTGACCTGGGTCTAAAAAAGCAGGACCATTGAAAGCAACTAAATCCGCTCCATCCCATTCTGCACCAAGTCCTGCTGGAACATAA
>CAYWPW010000156.1:0-5282 GCA_964460095.1 uncultured Candidatus Cloacimonadota bacterium | reverse complement strand
CTGATATCATCTTCTGTTCCGAACAAACTTTCATCTGCTAAATCTGTGGGTGGATAATCCGGTAAATGAATTTCGAGATTTCTATTGTAATTTGTAAAGATGAACGGGTTATAGGGTGGAAAAAGCCAAGGATAATCACCACTGCTTGTTACTTCTTGAATCGGAATGGTCACTGTAAATGTAACTGGTGTAATAGAGGGATCACCGGGAACAGTATTTATAAAGCCGGCTGAAGGAATACTGCTATCAATATTTCTTATATTGTCAGTTAAAATGATGGTTCTGTTATCTGCTTCGACATATGCATTAACATCAGAATTATAGGTCGTAATAGCACCATCCACTGTTATATGCTCGGGAAATTGAAAGGCGAAACCATTTGTATAACTTGCTCCGGATGCCCGAAAAGTAAAACTTACACTATCTTTTACAAATACCCCAGTATCTGTTCCGATCCTTACAAAATCATAATCAATAACTAAATCATTAATATCATAATCACCTTCTAAGGGCCAGTAATCCTCCCAGGCTAATGTTCCATCATAATATTCATTGTAGGAACAATCTCCACCTTGCCAGGAAAAAACTATCGTCACTTGTCCTGTATTACTTCCTGCTTTAGCATAGATCTCAATTGACGTCATGGCAATGGCATCATTAGTAGGAATGATATAAATGAATGTATCTTCTTCTCCATTGACAGGTCCATTTGAAATTGTTTCAAATTTGATCGAGTAAAAAGGATTATTTGTGGGACTTTCGATAGTGTAAGTTCCAATAACTCCGTAATAAGTATCTCCATGCTCAGGTTCTGATGGGGTAACACCAGTCGGTAATCCACAAGCTACTGTACTCAGTTCGTTGTTATGAGTATTTAGTACTTTAACTGTTATCGTTGTTGTACCGTTGCAATTATTAACCATATTGTATAATGTAAAATCAAAGCCGCCGTCACTTCCATAAACAGGGACAAAATCATCATCATCATCGTCGTCATCATCATCATCATCGTCACCAGGTGGTCTAAAACCATCTCTTACTGGTTCCCAGGGAATTTGAAGCGGATTGTAAACAAAAGAATCATCAATCGTTCCTTCACTTGCTCCAATGATGCTTATCGATAATTCTCTGGGATCAGAACCATCTTTAGTTCTTAAATAGATTTCCCGGTAATAACTTGGAATTGGAATCGCTTTCTCATAATTTCCATTTTCGTCTGTTAAAGCAGATAAAATAATATCTGCACCATACTCATCAGGATTATGTTTGTAAAGCTGAAAATAGATAAAAGGTTCATTTTCGCCATCGATATTTTTAGATGTTAGATTAATCATGATTAGTCGGTTTGTACTGAACGTGAAATCCGGAGTTACAACTAATTCGTCCATATTAATCACATCATGTCCAGAATCTGAACTTTGGCAACCGATAAATCTGAGCCCGAAAATTACAAGAAGAAAGATAACTAAAAAATAATATTTTCTTTTTTTCATGTTTCCTCCTAGAAACTTCTTGATAAATCTTTCTCTTTATATTGGAGCATAATTTATTCCATTTGATTTAACTGTTTTTAAAATATAGAAATAAAAAGTCAAGACAAAAAAAATTATTGATGCTTTGACCGATTTCGGTTATTTTAATTTTCTCCAACAACAAGTAACAAGATTTAATTCAAGGCTGAACTCATATATCACATAAAATCTTATCCAATAACCAATAACGTACTTCGTGTCCGATTTTGGACTTATAAATTATATTTCTTAATTCTCCTATCTAAAGATTGCCGGGTGATATGCAATAATTTTGCTGTATTGGTTTTATTGAATTCCATCTTTTTTAAAGCTTTAAGAACCAAATTTTTCTCTGCGAATTTCAAATCAAAAGCTTCCTCTTCACTGACTTCGTCACATTCTAAATCTCTATCATTAATACCAATAAGAGGAAGGCCGTGTTTCCATTTCAAAGTGTCACCTTCTGTTAAAATCACAGCTCGTTCAACTATATTTCTAAGTTCTCTCACATTTCCCGGAAAATCATAGTGCATCAAACTTTTTAATAATTTATTATCGATTTTAGTAATATTTTTTTTCATTTTCTCCGCATAAAATTTCATGAAATAATCCAGGATTGCAGGAATATCTTCTTTCCGCTCTCTTAATGGAGGAATATGTATCATAAAAGAATTCAACCTGTGATATAGATCTAATCTGAATTTATTCTCATCTTGCAGTTTATCGATGTTTTGATTTGTTGAAGCAATGATCCTGACATCCACATAAATTTGCCTGGGTGAACCAATTCTGTTTATTTTCTTTTCTTCCAGAACCCTGAGAAGTTTTGTTTGCAAGTTCAGATGCATATCGCCAATTTCATCTAAGAACAGTGTTCCTTTATTTGCTATTTCAAACCAGCCTGCTTTGTTTTCTACAGCACTTGTAAAAGAGCCTTTTGTATGACCAAAAAACTCACTTTCAAATAAAGATTCCGGAATTGCAGAACAATTTACAGGATAAAAAATATTATTCTTGCGAGAACTTAAATAATGAATTCCACGAGCAACTAATTCCTTTCCGGTTCCGCTTTCTCCGGTTATCAAAATAGAAGTACTATCCGATTTGGCAACTTTAGACATTAGATCAATAACCGATTTTATTTCAGGACTTTTAGCAATGATCCTGTGTCCAATTCGATTTTGCAATTCAACAGAAATGACAGAATAACTTAATTCTGCTTCTTTCAGTTTTTTCTGCAGAAGAATAAACCTTTTTGTTCTCTCGATTGCACTTTTGATTTCCAGCAATCTAAAAGGTTTTGTGAAAAATTCCGAAGCTCCCAACCGCATCGCATTAATCACACTGTTCATATCACCATGTCCTGTAATCATAATAACTTCAATTTCCGAGTATGATGATTTGATCTTTTCCAAAACAGTCAATCCATCCATTTCCGGAAGCCTGATATCAACAATGGCAACATCGATTTCTTGCTTCTTAAGAATTGCAAATGCTTCAGAAGGTAAACTTGCTTTAAATACTACAAATCCATTTTCTGTTAAAAATTCACTGATTTCTTCTCTAAAACTTTTCTCATCGTCTAAAATTAAAACTTGTAATTTTGTCATTTAACCTCCGCATTATGAGGAAAACTCGGGAAGAATTATTCTCATAATTGTGAAATTATTCAGCTCGCTTTTCACTTCGATTTCACCCTGCATTTCTTTGATAATACCATAAGTAATGGAAAGCCCGAGTCCGGTACCTTCTTTCGCTTCTTTGGTTGTATAAAAGGGATCAAAAATATTATTTATCCCATCCTCAGAAATACCGATTCCATTATCTTCTATTTCGATAATAATTTTATTTTCCTGGGAAAAACTTCTTATTTTTATTTTCTTTTGATAACCTTCTGTTTCTGAAGTTTCCATTTTTTTTTCAACTGCAAATTTTGCATTCGATAGTAGGTTCAGAATAACCTGCTCAAATTTATATTTATTCAGTTTAGAAAAACCGATATTTTCTTCCAGATTCAAATGAATTTTCACTTCCTGGTTTTGATATTGAGTTTGCACTATTAAAAGTGCGTTTTTAATCACTTCATTCACATTTACTTTTTCCAGGATCACTTTCTGTTGGTCTCTGGAAAAAATCCTTACATGATCGATAATATGTCGTATTCTGGCTATATTTTCAAAGAGAGAATCACATTTCCTTTTTAGATATTCATCTGTTAATTTATTTTGAGATAGTTTAAATAAAACATTATCTAAACCCATAGAAATCCCACCTAAAGGCTGATTGATTTCATGAGCAATTCCTGCTGCTAATTTTCCCAAAGATTCAAGTTTAGATTTTTGAATGAGTAACTGATGTTGTTGTTCGAGCTTTTTCAGCTCTTCTTTTACGCGTTGTTCGAGATGTATATTCAAGTCTTTTAATTCATTCTCTGCCTTTTTTATTTCAGTGATATCCCTCACAACCAAGCCTAACATAAATCCTTTGTCAGTCTTTATTGAAAATATCGATACCTGTGTAAACGCAGTTGTACCATCCGGTTTGAGGATTTCCTGATCGATTACTCTATTCAAAAAAGATGAAATACCAGTTTTCAATATCTCTTGTGTTTTTGATATTACTGTTTCTTGCTTTTCTAACTGATATATTTCTTTTTCAGAAATTTGAAAAAAAATCTCCCAAATAAAAGAACCGAAAACATTTTCAGGTTGAATACCTGTAATTCTTGTCATGCTGATATTCCACTCAATGATTTTACCTGTTTCATCTGCCAGAGCAATTCCATCGCTGGAAAAACCAATAAAACTGCGGAATTTTTC
This sequence comes from uncultured Candidatus Cloacimonadota bacterium, assembly GCA_964460095.1. Classification (GTDB taxonomy): domain Bacteria; phylum Cloacimonadota; class Cloacimonadia; order Cloacimonadales; family TCS61; genus JABMPU01. Next base: position 952 of record CAYWPW010000156.1, on the reverse strand, counting down.
TTCACTGGCTGCAAGATATTCCTGGATTTTAATAATCGTGTTTTTTAGTTTTTCTAAATTTTTTGTACGTTCTTGTAATTTTGATAGCTCTTCTAATAACTGCTTTTTTGATTTTTCGTTATTATTCTTCATTATTTCTTTAAACCCGGTTATGCTCATTACGAAATTGCATTTCGTAATGCATAAGTACCGGAAACTCTGTTTCCTTTCTTATATGTCCGAAACTAAGTTTCTCGATTCATTGTGTTACTAAAGAGACTTCAGTAACAAACACAATCTCCTGTGAAGTTAGTATAAAAACGCTTAAATACGTCAAGCTTTTTGATTTTTTACAACGAGTTAATAACCTTGAAAAGGTCCAGCAGGAAGAAAACCTCTTAAACTATTTCAAGGTTTGTAAATTATTGCTTAATATCGTATTTTTCGTGTTCATCCGTATTCTTCGTGAAAGAAAAAATTTGAAATCCAAAATAAAAAAATTGACTGATTAGAAAGTAATTCTGCAAATGATTTTAGTAAAAGAATGGAGAATTTTATGAACAAAAATGAAATTAAAAAATTTAAAAAGAAATACAATTCATTCAAAAGAATATCGCTATTTTTTGTAATCCTTTTCTGGGCAATTATCTGTATTCTTTGCTATTTATACTTATTTTCAAAATCTGAAAATATTACTTTTTTGGAATTCACAGAACTTCAAAACAGGCTTTTTCAACCTCAAAAGGATTTATTGATAATCTGCGGAGCATTATTTATTTTGGGCACAGTTGTAATTATTCTAATAATTTCAATTTTTTCAATTCCTCTTAAAAAACATAATAAAACACTTTTGACTGTTTTAGAAGAAAGTAAATTGCAATTACATAAATTCTTAGATAAAATTCCTATCAGTGTTTCTATTATTAACGAAAAAGGAGCATTCGAATATATAAATCGGTCATATTCACAATTA
>CAYWPW010000155.1:0-5284 GCA_964460095.1 uncultured Candidatus Cloacimonadota bacterium | reverse complement strand
GGCAATATCATACCCGAAATCCCAACTTGACCCGCCGGCTTTCGTTGCCCACTGCCAAGTTCCATTCTGATCAATCTTAGCCACAAAAATATCCTCACTGCCGCTGCTGGTAATAGAGTACGATCCAAAAACTGCTGTTTCTTTAAAATATCCAGTTATATATGGATTTCCTGTTCCATCCAGTACAATACCCCAGCTATATTCATATGCACTACTTCCTACAACACCAGTTGCCCACAACCAGTTTCCTTCATTATCTAATTTTGCCACATAAATATCCGTTCCTCCAGCACTTGTAATAGAATATGGACCAAAAGTCGCTGTTTCACAACCTCCTGTGATATAGAGATTCTCATTATCATCTATTGAGATATCTCCACCCATATCAAACCCTGTTCCCCCAGCACTTACAGCCCACTGCCAGATCCCATTCTGATCCAGCTTTGCTACAAAAATATCCTCCATGCCATTACTGGTAAGTGAATATGAACCAAAGTCGGCTGTATTAGCAAATTGTCCTGTCACATAGATATTACCATTTCCATCCATCGCGATTGCACGGCCCATATCTATCCCGTTTGCCGCACCGGCCCTTGATGCCCATTGCCAGGTACCATCTGCATCTGCCTTTGCCACATAGATGTCCTTGTTTCCGCTACTTGTAAGAGAATACGAACCAAAGGTTGCTGTTCCCTCAAAATATCCTGTTACGTAACAGTTATTAGAATCATCAATGTAAATATTAAAACCTCGATCTGCCCCAGTTCCCCCAGCATCAATTGCCCATTGCCATTCAGGTGTTTGTGCTTTTAATCCCATGTTAACCATCAAAAATAAAATAAATAATAAAATAATTCCTGTTTTCACTTTTCCTCCCTTTTAGGTTTTATTCGTCTCGAGTCGTCGTCATTTTTTTTTGCGACTCAAAAAATTATTCTAGTTACTAAGCCTAGCTTAGTAACCTTCAAAAATACAAAGAATTACATTCCCATCCGGCAGCTGCCGGATGGGAATGAGAAGAATAGCTGAGAAACTTGGGAATGAGATGAACGCGAAAATTTTTCTTATTGAACTTGATAAGCAAAAAAAGATTATTCCCTTCTTAAAATCAATAATTTCCAAAAGAAGAAATTATCTCATCATTACAAAAGAATAATCTAAAAAAATAATTTTTATGCCACTTCGTTTTCAGCTTCTCCCAAGTCTGCAACTATTTTGAAAATAGAAGTAAATCCTGCCATTTCAAAGATTTCCTTGATGAATTCCTTCATCGAGCAAAGAATGATTTTCCCGCCCACACTTTTTAATTTCTTAGCAGCCAGCAGAAGAGTTCTTAAACCGGCACTACTGATGTAATCTAATTCGCAGAAATCAATAATAATCTTATGATCTCCGCCATCGATTAATGGAATAACTGTTTTTTCCAGTTCACCGGTTGTGTTGGAATCTAATCTTCCTTTTAAACCCAAAATTAAGACATCTCCCTTTTTTTCCTGATTAATTTTCATCTGTTTCCTCCGTTTTTTTACTATCTGTTTTTTATTAAAGTTAGTATGTTTTTATTATTTTCTCTTTTATAGCTTAGTTCATTAATAAGTTTTCTAACCATATGAATGCCAAGACCACCAATCGGTCGCTCCATTACTGACTTTGTAATATCAGGTTCAGCTCTTTCCAAAGGATTGAAAGCACTTCCATCATCTTCAATTTGGATTTTTAGTCCATCTTCCGGGAAAAATAATCTTACTAAAATTTTATGTTCATCATCATCATTGTAAGCATAAGAAATAATATTTGTTAACACCTCATCCAAAGCTACATTAATTTCAAATACAAATTTTGGTGTAAGATTTTTTTGCGATGCTTTCTCCTCAATGATTTTACTCAGTCTCTCGCTTTCAGAGAGTTTATTGACAAGTGTAACTTCTTTCTGAATTTCCACTTTCTACCCTTTATAAAAAATATTAAAAAAATTCTTTTATTTGATAAATTATTATTTTTTTGCTGAATTTCCTTTTTTTATTTTATATGTCAATAACATTTTATTGTGAACCTTGAAAAGGTTAAAGAGACTCTTCTGCTTGCTGAATATTTTCAATGGTTGAAACAGCAGATTATTTCTTTCTTCAAGTTAAATTATAGAAATTGAAAAGGAAAATGTTAATCAGTTATATTTTAGCACAAGCACTGTTATATCATCAGATTGAACTGCACCTTTGGCAAATTCTCGAATATTGGATAGAGTTTGTTTTGTGATTTCCCTCGGTTTCAAAGAATTAGATTTTAGTAAAAATTCTTCCATTCTTTCATAAGAAAACTGGTTTCCATCTTTATCCATCGCCTCATTTACACCATCTGTGTAAAGATAAAGAATATCATTTTTCGCAAGTTGTAACCGCTTTGAAGAATACTCAAAATCTTCCATCACACCCAAAGCCACTCCGGGCGTATTTTCAAGCTGAGTAATCTGACCATTACTTTTGATATGATACGGAAGATTATGACCGCCATTTGAATAAATGATTTCCCCTGTTTTTGTATTTAGAATCGCATAAAATGTGGTAACAAACATAGCTGAATCATTCTCATCACAAAGTAAATTATTCACTTGTGAAAGGATTTTATCCGGAGTTATTTCGGTTTGAGATTTTGTTTTTAACAAAGTCTTTGATACAGCCATAAAAAGTGAAGCAGGAACGCCTTTGCCGGAAACATCCGCAATTGTGAAACACAAATGTTCATCATCGACAAAATAGAAATCAAAAAAATCTCCTCCAACTTCTTTTGCAGGTTCAATAATCGCATGAATATCGAATTCAGGTCTTTCCGGGAAAGGAGGAAAGATCTTGGGAATAATTCCCATCTGAATATCATGAGCAACCTTTAATTCACTTTCGATTCGTTCTTTGGCAGCTTCTGTTTTACGCTCCTTTATCAGGTTCAAAGAGAAAAACATAAAAATCGCCATGCCAATAGAATTAGCCAGAGTCATCGGTAAATCTACTTTTTTAACAATTGCTATTATTTCCGGTGTCGGACCATTTATGATAATTACCAGTAACATATGAAACTGCTCAAATAAGAAAGAAAAAAGAACAGCACCTACAACTCCGATAAATTTACCTTTTCGCAAACTGTATATTATTCCTGCTGCAAGACCTGCAATTAAAGTAGCAATTGCACAAGGTATTCTAGTGCTTCCTCCCACAAAAAAGAAACGATGAAAAGCTCCGATAAAACCGGCTCCAAAACCAACGATCGGTCCTGCCAATAAACCTGCAATTGCCGGTCCCAAATCCCGGATATTTGCAACTGCGCCGCGAAAAACAACGCCACTTATAGTTCCATAAATAGATAAAATCCCAAAAATAATTGTTAGGATAATTCGATTCAAAACAGTAAATTTTTTGTTAATAATATCTGTGTATAAACGGGTTCTGGTCAGCACATAAGCGATAACCATCAAAACTGCCATATGATTAATAAGTTTTAGAATCATTTTTTATCCTACACCTTTGTTGGCGTTTTTTACAATAAAAAGTAAACTTGTTAAATTTCCAAAATTTAACAAGTTTTATTTTCTTTCTCGAAATAGAATCAAAAATTCCCAGGATTCACAGTTTATTTCTCATTTTTGGGATCATGAAATTGAGAAAATATTGAGTGAATAGACTACACATATTATTTATAGTGAAATGCTAACCAAATTGTCTTCTGGTTTTCATCTGTCCATTCCACGCGATGTCTTTTTTTGGCAGGAATATGAATGTAATCACCGGGAAATAAATCAAGAAAACCTTCCTGATCTTCAAAAATTAATCTTGCGTTTCCACTAAGAAGTATTACCCATTCATCCGATTCCTGGCAAAGCCATTTACCTTGGGGAGTTGCCTGTCCGGAGGAAATGATTCGTTCCAATTTAAAATTATCTGAATCTAATAAAGTTTCAAATATTTCATGAGAATCATCAGTTCCATTTTCAGAAAAAATATTTTTGGGTTTCATTTTATGATCTATTCTAATTCAAAGGGATATGGAAGTAACTCTGAAATTAAATGCAACCTATAATTCCCTTCATTATCTCCCATCAAAATCTGTATATCTCGCCCAAATTCGTAAATAATCTGACGTTCACCTGCTGTAGGAGCACCAATAGAACCATCCATCAAAAAATTTGCTATGGCTTTTATTTCCGTATCACCTTCTGAAATAGCTTTGTACAATGCAACTTTGATGGCACTGACAGTTAGTCCAAAAAGAGCATTCTCGATATTGCAGCCTGTATAAATATATCCTGATTTTGTGAGAACAGCAGCTCCAACATAATAATTTGAATAGGGAGCGTATGCATAAACCGATGCGTCTCGAGCACTACTGATCAGGGCATTTATTTCATCTTCAGAAAGTTTTTCTACAAACCATTTTCGATAAATTTCATAATACTTTCCATCTTGGATTATTTCTTCCAATCCGTTATTTATCAACCTCTTAAGTTCAAGATCATCCTTCCTGATAACAAAATAAATCGAAGTTCTTTTCAAGGGAGTTCCAAAAGCATGAATTCCGGAAAGATTGTTTTTTGAGAGATTGTAATTTGCAGTTTCTGCAGCACCGCCAAAAGCTTCCACTTCTCCATCAGAAACTGCTTCTAATGCTTCAAATTCCGTCTTGTATAATTTGATATTTGTCATTCCAGCATCTTCTAAAACAGTTTGATACCAGGAACCTTTCTGAGTTGATACTTTGCTTGTTTTCAATAATTCCATATTATTTGCCAGACTATTATCCCGAACAAACATTTTCACTGTTAACGCTGATAGAGGTTGATCTGAAAAATCAAAAATCTCTTCTCTATCAGAAGTTTTAGCCATTCCGGAAGTTAGATGGATAGTACCATCTTTTAAGCATTTCTGAACTTCAGCCCACTGTTTTGGAATAAGAACCAGGTTTACATCTGAATTTTCGAAAATGGTTTGTAAAATTTCAATATCAAAACCGGTTGGTTTTCCGTTTTCCATAAATGAAAAAGGTGGAAACTCAGCATCGAAACCATAGATTATTTCCCTTTCCGTACAATATGCATAATTCGCCGCTATTAAAAGAATTAAAATTATTTGCATAGATTTAAACATCTTATCTCCTTCCTTAATTTATTGCTTCTTGTTCCTTCGGACTCAAATCAAGTCTCATTCCTTCGAATAAATAACATCGTAATATCATCAAACTGATTTTCTCCCTGAAATTTATCAAGGTCAACTTCTATTTTATTCAAAATAACTTCCAC
>CAYWPW010000154.1:0-5317 GCA_964460095.1 uncultured Candidatus Cloacimonadota bacterium | reverse complement strand
GAAAATTACAGCGTTACAACTACATCAGCCATGGATGTATCAGTATCATCAATAACGATTGCAGAAGCAGCAGTATTATTAGCAGTAATAGTAACTGTATCAGCTAAAGTAGTGAGAGTATATGTTGCATTACTGTTTGTAAGAGTTACAGCACTCCAACCAATCCAGGTAGCTATGTTAGCAGCATCAGCAGCTATAACAGCTGCACCACCGCCACCCATGCTTGTAGGTGTTTTCAGATAGGCAAGTATTTGTGCACCAAATGATTGCAGGTCACCTGCGACTGCTTGCAATTCAGCAGCATCCGATTGTGTGTTAAACATTGAAATACCAACTGCGACAGCGATACCAACGATGATAACACTTAATACGATTAAAAGAATTTGTTGTGTTCCCATTTTTTCCTCCTGTTTTTTTGGGTTTTTTTATTTCACTCTATTAAAAATACATCATTTTTATAAGCAAGGATTGTGCCAGATTGTTAAAATGGTTTTTTTCATGAAAGTAAAAAAGATGTTAACCTTTACTTTTTTCAATGCATTGCATATTTTATAAAAAATATCTATGGAATATTTCACTTGGATTTTTATAAGTTAAAAAATGAATTATTTAGAAAAAGTCACTGAATGGTGACAAGCATTTTGAATAAATGTCACCTTTTAGTGAATTGAAGGAGAGTCGTATACTTTCCGAAGCTTCCCTCAAAGAAATTCTTCCAATTAAGATTCGGAAAGTTCTCTCTTAATCTGCTTTTCCAATCCTTCTTCATCCAACCTTCCGAATCTTCTTGCATGAGAAAAATTTGGAAGAAAAGCTTCGGAAGGTTCAAGAGAACATTCAGCAATGCCATCATCCCCAACTCACGCTTCGCTGCGAGTCAGGTCTATTTAATCCTGAATTTTTTAGGATCGAGATCTAATTTTTTAAATTTCTCGTATAATTTCTGTCTTTTTATTTTTGAAATATCTGCTGCTTTTGTTACATCACCATTTGTTTTGTTCAATAGTTCTTCTATATACATTTTTTCAAAATTTACTTTTGCTCTTGGAAAAGGAAGTTGAAACATATTGTAAATGGGAGTGTTGTCTAAAAAATCTGAGTTTTGATAAATATGTTCGGGTAGATCTTCAGGCACAATTTTGTCGTGGTTAGAGAGTGCCACAGCATGTTCGATTGCGTTTTTAAGTTCTCGCACATTTCCTTTCCATTCTCTGGTGAGGAGAATGGACATAGCAGGTTCAGATATTGTTAGATTGGTTTTTTCATATTTCTCAGCGAAAGTTTTGGCAAATGTATTTGCGAGTATTTTTATATCTTCTCTTCTTTCTCGCAGGGGTGGAATATGAAGGTCTATCACATTTAATCTATAATATAAATCTTCTCGGAAATTTCCTTTTACAACTTCTTTTTCAAAATTCAGATTGGAAGCAGCAATTATTCTCACATCCACTTCAATATCTTTATCGTCTCCTACTTTTCTGATAACTCCCTTTTCGAGGGCACGTAACAGTTTTATTTGAAATGCATGTGATGTTGTGGTTATCTCATCTAAAAATAATGTTCCCCCATCCGCTTCCTGGAAATAACCGATCTTATCTCTAACTGCATCTGTAAATGCTCCTTTTTTGTGTCCGAAAAGCATACTTTCCAATAAGGTTTCGGGTAAACTTCCACAGTTTACAATTACAAATTTATCATCCTTTCTTTTGCTGTTTTTATAAATAAGCTCAGCAAAAAGGTCTTTACCAACACCTGTTTCTCCACTGATCAGAACAGTTGTATCAAGCGTAGCGATACGTTTTACTTTTTCCATTATCTGCTGTATTGCCAGACTGTTGCCAATGATATCCAGGCGGTCGAATTCATGAGCTAAAAGACGTTGCAATCGTTTGATTTCTTCAGCTTGCCATTTACTTTTAAGGATTTTTTCTATGATGAGCTTCAGCAAATCCAGGTCTTCAATAGGTTTTTCGATAAATTCTTCCACTCCCAGTTTCATTGCTTGCACAGCCATTTCTACAGACGCTTTACCACTTATCATCACAATAGATATAAAGGGCCACTCTTTTTTGATTTTCCGGGTTATTTCAAATCCATCGATTTCCGGCATCACAACATCCGTAAAAACAACATGATATTTATTTTGTTTCAATTTTTCAAAGGCGATTTCAGCGGAAAGAGCTGTGTCGATTTCATAATCATTTTCCAATTGTCTGCGGATAATTTCCAGAGTATCCGGCTCATCATCTATTACTAAAATTCTTGCTTGGTCAAAATAATTATCTAATTCTTTTTTCATGATTATCCTCATAGTTCGCTGGTTCATTTTCTAGTTTATCCGAGATCGGCAAAAACAAAGTAAAACAACTTCCTTCACCAATTTCAGTTTCGACTGTGATTCTGCCATTATATTTTTCGTAAATATATTTGCAAATTGCCAATCCTAAACCAAATCCGATTTTATCAGTTTGAGTTTTTGTCGTAAAATATGGTTCGAATATTTTGTTTATATTTTTTCTCTCAATCCCGCAACCCGTATCTTTAATTTCAATAGCAATAAATTCATCGGTTTCATAAGTTCTCACACTAATATTTTTAACTGAACTTTCCTTCAATGATTCAATTGCATTATTCAATAAATTTGCAGCAACCTGGCTGATATCACCATAAGCTGCTTTGATTTTTGGCAGGGTTTTACTTAAGTTTGTCTTCAAACTTACATAATGTTTGAAATATAGATTGTGCTGACATAAATTAAGTTCCTGCTTAATAAGCTCATTGATATCGATTGGACGCAGCATGGCAATATTATCTTCACGCACTTTTCTTAATAAACTCTTTACCTGCAATGAAATATTTCTCCCAGCATGAATAATTTTTTGCAGGTCATCATTTTCCGGAAGGTTTTTTTTCAGCAATTGAGCAAAACCTAAAATCGAATTTAAAGGAGAATTTATATTATGAACAACTCCTTCGACCCTTTTACCGATTTCAGCTAATTTGTTCACTTTAATTAATTCCAGTTCAAGAGATTCTTGAGCCATTCTGGCTTTTACTTCGTCAGTGATATCTGCCAGAAGTCCTACGAAACGCTGAGAAGTTCTTTCTTTTACAGATTTGATGTCTAACATTACGAATTTATTTTTTCCTGCAAGATTAACCTGAAAACTTGGTAAAGTTATTTGGAATGATTTTGCTTTTTGGATTTGATTTTCATTCAGTTTTAAAAAATCATTTATGTTTTTTCCAATAATCTGTTTTTCGTTATCTTGCTCGAAAATTCTAACCAGACTCGGATTGCAAACAATGATTTGAAATTCGGAATCCAACCAGAAAATACCGGTATTAAGATTGTCAGTAATGATTTTATATTCACTGAGATAACGGCTGTATTCTGTTAAAGATTTATTCATAGAGTTGAAAGTTTTCACCAGATCATTCAAAACACCGCTATATTTTTTTTCCATTGGTTCTATGATTGATGGATTTTTTGTGATTTGTTTCATGCTGTCACTGATGCTTTTTACCGGAGCTAATATAGTTTTACTGAACCATGTTCCCAATAAACTGGTTATCACAAGTGAGATGGCGATAATAATTAATGTGAAAAACAAAAGACTTTTTTGAACAAATTGATTGATATTTCTGTAATAAGATGTAACGCAAATTGCTGACGGTTTTAAATTAATATCATGATAGATATTTATACTGAAAGCCCACTCCGTATTAAGCCGGTAAATTGATTCAGTTGTATTTTCTGAAATTATTTGTTGAATTTTATTATCTAAAGAAGAGTAAAAATTTGAAAGTGGTTCACGATATTTAAAACTGCTTAAATCAAAAGGATAAGGAAACAGGAAAACATTATTGCTATTTTTAAGATTGAGCCTGGTAATCTCAATAAGTTCAACGCTTAGAATAATACCTAAAAAATTATCTGTGGATGAATCTGAATATAATGAAGAGTACGTTATTTGATATATTTTTTTTCCGAAATTTGCTAGAAAATTTCCCGGAACATTCATTCTGACTTCTTCAAAAATATTTGGAATATATCTTTCGATCAGTTCCCAGCTATCACCGAAAATAAGATTTTGCTGTTTATCATAAATGCTTATATTTTTTACTTTTGAGTCGGAAATTAAAGCGGATAAATCTGAAATAAAATTCGAGCTTTCTATTTGTTCGATTGCTTTTAAGACCTGTATATTCAAAGCAATTTCCTCGAGGTGTATTTTGGAATTTGTTTCCAGGTTATTTTGAGCTACTTTAACTTCGGAAAGCATATCTGAAATGCGCGAGTTCTCATTGATTTTTATTCCGTATTTAGCCAGTTGTGCGGCAAAGAATATCAAAATAAAAATCACTAAAAGCGTGATTACAAAGAATAGAATAAAGGTTCTTTTTTCTAAACCGATTTTCATTTTTTTCATCTGAATACCTTGTGTTTTATACTACAGAACTTTATAGTTCAACAGGTCCTATTTTCATCGTTCCAAATCCCCTGATTGGGAATGCAATTAAGGTTTTAGTTACCTTCATCTCAATTTAGGATTTGCTGAAATAAATCAATAAGTTCTTCAATCTTATAAGGTTTAGCAATAACACCTTTAAATCCAAATTCCTTATAATTTGCCATCGTTGTATCATTTGAATATCCGCTGGAAACAATTGCACAGATCTCAGGATCAATTTTCAACAATTCCTGAATAGCTTCTTTTCCACCCATTCCACCCGGAATAGTTAGATCCATAATTACAAAATCAAATATTTTACCAGCATCTTTAGCAATCTTGTATTTCTCTATTGCTTCCTTTCCGTCTTTTGCACATTCCACTGTGTAACCGAATAATGACAGGGTTTCAGCAGCTAAATCTAAGATGATTTCATCGTCATCCATCAGCAATATTTTTTCTTTACCGGCAAATCGCTTTTCCTTTGTTTCCTTTGTTTCTTTTTGGGGAGTAATTTTTTCTTGGGAAGCCGGCAGATAAATACTGAATTCAGTTCCTACATTTATCTTTGAATCCACAGTGATATAACCATCGTGTTTTTTGATTATCGAATAAGTGGAAGCCAAACCAAGACCCGTTCCTTTTTCTTTAGTTGTGAAAAAGGGATCATATATTTTTTCAAGAATATCTTCAGGAATACCAATGCCTTCATCTTTGATGGAGATTTTTATATAATTTCCTTTCTCGATAGGAAAGTCATAATTTTCATCGATTAGGCTGTTTTCTGCAATAACTTTTAATGTTCCTCCATCAGACATTGCATCTTTTGCATTGAATACAAAATTGTTGATGACCTGATTGAT
>CAYWPW010000153.1:0-5386 GCA_964460095.1 uncultured Candidatus Cloacimonadota bacterium | reverse complement strand
ACGTATTTTCTTTTTTGGAAATAATTCTTTCAAATTTTTTGAGAGAGCTTTAATGCCTTCTTCATTATGCGCGCCATCAATCATTACGAGTGGTTTCCTGCTAAGAATCTGCATTCTGCCCATCCAGTTTATTTTCAGGAGAGAATTTCGAATAATTTCAGGATTTATTTCTTTATTAATCTCCTCCAAAAATAAGATAAAACTCGTTATTGCAGATGCTGCGTTTTCTGCCTGATGGAAACCGATGAGATTCGTTTTTAATTTTTTTAAACAAATATTTTTGAAACAATAATCGAAAGTTACTCCTTTCAGATTTATAGAAACATTTGAAATTTTGAAATCTTTTCCGAACTGATAGACTCTTATTTTTTTATCTTTGGCGATTTCCCGAATGGTTTTGCTGGCAATCGAACTCATTTTTCCCAGAACTAAAGGAGTATTTTCTTTGAGGATTCCTGCTTTTTCCGTTGCTATTTTTTTGATGGATGCACCCAAACTTTTAGTATGGTCATAAGAAATGGAAGTGATTACAGTGATCGTGGAAGAAAATGGATTGGTACCATCGAGCCGTCCTCCTAAACCAACTTCAAATATTGCGTTTTCCACCTTGTTAATCATAAAAAAATAAAATGCCATAGCAGTTGTAATTTCAAAAAAAGATGCTTCATTCGCGTCGAAGGTTTCTTCAAAACATTTATAGGTTTCCATTAATTTATTGAAAGTAATATTTCTGCCATTAAGACGGATTCTTTCACGATAATCTTTTAAATGCGGTGATGTATTCAAACCGGTTTTTAAACCTGAACCGATGGAAAGAGCTTCACAAATTGCTGCAACTGAACCTTTGCCGTTTGTACCGGCGATATGTATTCCATTCAGTTTTTTGTTCGGATTATCCATTTGTTCAAGAATTTTCAACATTCTTTCCAAACCGAGTTTTACATTCCCGGAATGACGCTGATAAATATAATCTAAAAATTCCTGATATTTCATTTTTCTTTGTATAAAAAAACCTTCAAGGTAGGCAAAACCTTGAAGGTTTTATATTTTTTTACATTTCTATTCAATTAAGCTTTCAGGTAGTTCATGATCCTGAAAATCTTTTTTGTTTTCCTCTTGCGCTTTTATTTTATTGGAGCATTTAACAATTATCTGACCGGATTCATAGTTTCCGGACATAAAATATTTATCACCTACACCGTTTCCCGGGCATTCATAGGTCTTTTTTAGATAGCCTGTCCTCATCAGGTCGCGAGCTGTACCCTCAAAATTTATCTCTCTCTCATCCATATAACGTTCGATGGCTTTATAAATTATTTTCATATTTTTAATACATTCTTCAGCGTTTTTCTTTTTATCAATATTGAAAAATTGCGGAATTGCTAAAATGAAAATCAGTAAAAGAAAAGCGATTATACTTATTAGCTTGTAAATATTGAATTTTTTCATTATTTCTCCCTGAGAATTTTTTTCCGATAAACTTGATTTTGGAATTTTCCGTCAAGCTTTTTTGTTGTTTTGGCTTATTGTTTAAGATGGTTCTATTCAGCCTATAAGAACCGAATTGTAGCGAAGATAAAATTATAACTCAAATCACAACTGTTTTTACAAACCTTGAAAATGTTTAAAAGGCTTTTCTTCCTGCTAAACCTTTTCAATGGTTAAGTTGATAATCTAAAAATAAAACAGCAAACTGATTAATTCAATTTGCTGTTCTACTAATTCTAATAATTCTATTTTAAACTTTAAGATTTTTACGGAGCAGTATAAATGTGATCGGTATTTCGATATCCTGGATCAGTATTGGAATACCAATCCGTGAATGAGGAGCCACCGCTTTCTGCCCACTCTTGGAAATGCAAATATGCCCAGGTTATTTGAGAAGTTTCATTGGGATAAGAAAAACTAACAGGTAAATTCAGTACCCACGGTAAATTATTAGTAGTTACGAAATTCGTTCCGTAAAAAGAATTATCATCAAAATGTCCGAACCAGTAGTTATTAAGCAGGCTTGCACCATAGGTTGGTTCTGCACCAGGTAAATGCACTTCACGTCCTCTTTCCTGGGCAATAATCAAGAATGGATCAAAAGTAGCAATGGAGAAATCATCCATATCATACTCTCCTGGTGCATTCCATGTAGGCATAGGTGGTGTTAATGTCACAGTAACAGATACTGGAGTAATATAAGCATAACCTTCATCCGTATTTACAAAATTTCCACCATTTGAAGGTATTACAACTTCGTCATCATCAAAAACAATTACAGTTACTAACTCTTGACCCCATTCTAATCCATCAGGTCCAAGAGTAACTAAACCGCCTGAAATATTATATCCGGTAACTGTTAGGTTAGTCTCTAGCGCCTCTATTGCATCGGGTAAATCAAATCCAAAGGCATTACGATAATAGGAACCAGCAGCCCTCAATTCAAAATCTCCGAACACTTCCACAACCTCATTAGCTGCGTTAGTAACAGTTTTAAACTGATAACCAACAACCAGATCATTAAAATCGTAATCGTGTTTCTCTGGCCATTTATCCTCAAAAACTAAACAACCATAACCAGCAGCCGGATAAAAATTATCATAAGCACGATTAATATCATCGGGATAATCGTCATCCTCATTTGGTACACCATCACCATCAGTATCCGGTGGTATACCATCATCAGTATATATCAGTTTTATATATCCATTCAGATTAACAGGTCCAAAATTACCATAAACAGTACCTCCAATCGCTGAAAACGAAGTTATGTTGTCTTTGTCTAGTGTAAATGTAAATGTACCCCCACCTGCATTAGAATAACCAGCAATAAACGATGTATTAATACTATCAGATTTTGTGTTGTTCGCAGCAATACCATCGAAATGAACACCATCAGGTGCTGTAGGATCAAAAACTCCACCATCTCCATTATCAACTGCTAAGGTTACTGGACCAAACGTATTTTGAGTATCATTATTCCAAATATTTTGAGCAACAGGTACACCATTATTATAAAGCCAAGGTTCGGAACCATCATCTCCTAAAGAATAACTCGCACCCAACTCTAGTGTTACATCTGATGTGTTAGAAACATCGTCATTATCTGCTTCTGCAGTACCTCCAACTACATTAGAATACATCTCCACTTCTACTTTCGTTAATGTCTGTCCTGTAGCTGTAGGATTATAATAGTCAAATGTAATTGTTTGGTCAGCTGTAGAATTTGTAATAACAACTGTTTGCTCTGTAACATTTCTTCCAGCCATAATGAACTGATAAGTAAGCTCATCACCAAATATCGGCAAATTAACAGTTTCATGATTTGCAATAATTGTAAGCTCATTCATAGTTGAAGGTATCGAGGCAATTCCTCTAAATAATCCTTCATCATCTGTTGAGCCCTTTAAAGCTTGATTAGTGTAATCAGTAAGAACAGAAACAACGATTCCCTCAATCGGTTGGAGTGCTCCGTCAACTACAGAAATCTGAACATTCACATTGTTATGCATATCAAAAACAAAATCTTCAGGAATATTGAGAGATTCTATATCCACCAAATCGTTATTATCATCATTCGAAGTTGTCTTCATACATGAGATAAAAAGTAAAACAAGAATTACTACTAATGCAAAATAAAATGTCTTTTTCATTTTTTCCTCCTAACATTAAAGCCCAAAGTCATTTGCCTGAACTTTGGAAAATAAGTCAATTTTTTTTTATTTTCATTTTTTTTCTTCTTTCTTCCACAGAATAATATACACTTATGGTAGGAATAGAAGCAATTTGCATTCCATCTAGTTTAACTCGAATAGTTGGAAAGGGTTATAAGAATTTTCTTGTAACCAGAAATTCAGCTTTGTCCATTTGTGGACAGTATTAATAGTTCTACTTTTTCAATAATAATTTAAATTCTTATATTTTAAGAAGTTAATTGCGATGTTTGTTCTTATTCGGAAATGGACAGTTATGTCCGAATTTGGTAAAGAGATAATGTTGTCTGTATTTCAGATTGAATTCTAAAAAGTAAAATTACTTAGATTGTTTTTTTTTAAGATTATTGTTGACTAATTTTTTAAAAAATAGAAAAAAATGCCTGTTGTTTTCCTGCGGGAAATTCAAAATTAGATTTGAGGATATATATTCAAAAAAAATAAATGGAGGAAGTTATGTCAAAAAAAGTTCTTGTAGCAACTATTAAACCATTTGCAAAAGCAGCAGTTGAGCAAATTAAAATGGTTTTTTCGGAAGCAGGTTATGAACTGGTTTTATTGGAGTCGTACAAAGAGCAAAGCGAATTTGTGGAAGCAGTTAAAGATGTAGATGCTTTGATAATTCGCAGCGACAAATGTACAGCAGAAGTTTTGAACAACGCAAAAAATCTAAAGATTGTAGTTCGTGCTGGAGCTGGTTATGATAACATCGATCTGCAAGTGGCAACTGAGAATGGTGTTGTGGCTATGAATACTCCGGGACAGAATTCCAATGCAGTGGCAGAACTGGTTTTTGGTCTTATGATCACTCTAGCCAGAAAACAGTATTTGGGAAAAGCTGGAACTGAACTGAGACACAAAAGAATTGGGATTCATGCTTATGGCAATGTGGGAAAATTTGCAGCAAATATAGCTCAAGGTTTCCAGATGGAAGTATATGCTTTTGATCCTTATGTAGATGATGCAATAATGAAAGCCGATGAAGTTCAGTCAGTTAATTCTGTTGAGGAGCTTTATAGTTCTTGTGATTATATTTCTCTTCATCTTCCCAAGATCAAGGAAACTATTAACTCTGTTAATTATGAATTGATGTCACAAATGAAAAAAGGTGCGGCAATTATAAATACAGCCAGAAAAGAAGTTGTTGATGAAGAAGGGCTTAAAAGAATTTTTGCAGCTCGGGATGATTTTTTATTTGCTTCGGATGTTGCTCCGGATTGCAAAGACGAATTAAGAGAAAAGTATCCTGAAAGATGTTTCTTCACAGCTAAGAAAATGGGTGCTCAAACTTTGGAGGCAAACATAAATGCAGGCGTTGCTGCTGCCATTCAGATTATCAATTTCTTAGAGAAAGGTGATACAACATTCAAAGTAAATTGAAGAAAATTTTAAGACCTTTAATTATCGCTTGACATTGAATTAAGGGATTTTTAAAAAGTCTTTGAATATGATTTGATCCTGAATAGCTCAGCGGTAGAGCGGGTGGCTGTTAACCACTAGGTCGGGGGTTCAAATCCCTCTTCAGGAGCCATAATAAAAGCCTTCTTCGGGAGGCTTTTTCTTTTATATATAGGCCATTACAGCACACTTAGCCATTGTCTTTGGAATTCCATCTAGTTTTATCTATTTTTCACTGCTGTCCTGTTAGGCAGACATCAAAATCACGAAACTGATGATTATTAGAG
>CAYWPW010000152.1:0-5396 GCA_964460095.1 uncultured Candidatus Cloacimonadota bacterium | reverse complement strand
GATGTTTCCTTTGACTCGAGTATTTTTTCGATAAATGAATGATTCACCATTTCTTCGTTTATCTCTTCCCAGAAACTGAAGAAATTGTTTGCCAGCTCAATTGATTGGAAATAGTTATTAATTTTAAAGTACTTTTTATTTTCGTTTGTGAGAATTGTATAAAAAGCAATTTTTCTTTTCTCATCTTTCAGGATTGGATATGAAGTTTCAAACATTAATTTTTTCCACTCATTAATTATGAGGAATTTTGAATTTGAAAAATCCCAGAGATTCTGATAAATCTTTAAAGACTGCTTTTTGCTGTTGATATTGGGAAATAAGAAAAGAGTCTGTTTATCTTTATTCTCATCGAGAATTTTTTCAAGGAGATTTTCAGCAAAGCTTACAAATTTAAAATTAATCATATTTACCTTTTTTACTCAAATGGGGAAGTAGCAAAATTTGTAAAGTTAAAATAAACTTGCAAGTGCTTTATCAAACCTGATACTGTCTATTAAGATTTATCTCTAATGTCTAAGCATTTTTCAAGCGGGACAAAAAAAACTTGACGCAAAAACCCTTGTCTAATTTTTCAAACACGTGTTTTAAGTATGTGTTTGAATTACAGAAATTAAGGAGAACATTATGAGCAGTGATGATATAAAGCAAAAGATCATCCTGACGGCTATTGGGTGCATTGAAAAGGAAGGTATCCAAGGGGTTACGATAAGAAAAATCGCTGATATGTCCGGTGTGAATGTGGCAGCAATTAATTACCATTTCGGTTCCAAAGAGCAGCTTTTGAATATCGTGATGAACGCCACCCTGGACGAGAGCTTTGTGCAGAACATCAAGGACTATGAAGAAATGTGGAAAAGTGATACAAAGACAGCGTTCAGGCTTTTCTTGCAGGACACATTAGAAGGAGCAATAAATTATCCGAATCTGACGAAAGCACATTTTGATGGGGCTTTCAACAAGAATGATTTTGACTCAAATTCGGTGCATCGATTGAACAACTTTTTAGGTGAACTTCATGGAATTGTCCGCAGTGAACTGAAGCAGGAAGATGATCTGAAAAGCAGAATTGCTGTCAGTCAGCTATTTTCGTCAATTCTGATGTTGGGAATGATGCCTGATCTGTTCAACAAATTCCTGAATTTTGATCTTAAAGATAAAGAAAATCAAAAAAAATTTATACAGATTCTTTTAGAAAATTTTTGCAAATAAAAAATAAAAAAATGAGATCGTTTGCTATTGCAAGCCGACTCTTAGGAGAAGAAAAAATGAACAACAAAACAAAAACATTACTAATTATTTTAGTGATAGGATTTAGCACATTCCTATATCCAAACCAAACACTAACCGGCAACTTGATGGGGCGAGTCATTGACGTGGAAACCAGCTATCCGCTAGCAAATGTAACTGTCATCGTGAAAGAACTGGAAAAAGGTGTTTATACAAATGAGAAGGGACAGTATAGAATCATGAATTTACCCGTAGGAAATTATACTATTGTCTTTCAAATCATCGGGACACAACCGCAGCTAAAACCAGATATAATAATTCGCTCTCAAAGAACCAGCTACATCAATGGAGAACTAAAACGTAAATCCCTCGAGATCGAGGGAATCTCGGTACAGACAGATTACTTTTCCGAAACAGATGAACAGACAACCAGTGTTGTCAGCTTTTCCAGTGAAGAAATCCGCCGTGCTCCGGGATCGGCCGGAGATGTGAGCCGCATATTGATGTCACTGCCCAGCGTGGCTAAAGTAAATGACCAGAGCAATAACCTGATCGTGCGGGGTGGTAATCCGATGGAAAATACATTTTTCATCGATAATATAGAAATTCCCAACATCAACCACTTTCCGCATCAGGGTTCTTCCGGTGGTCCAATCGGCATTCTGAACGTGGATTTTATCGACGATGTAACATTCAATACCGGTGGATTTTCTGCGATTTATGGAGACAAACTTTCCTCAATCATGGAAATCGAATTTCGTGATGGAAACCCAAATGACTTCGATGGACAGATCGATTTCAGTTGGGTCGGTTTCGGAGGGATCTTTGAAGGTCCCACGAGTAATAAAAGCTCTGCTATGCTGGCGGTGAAAAGAAGTTACCTGAAATACATTGTAGATGCCATTGATATAGGAACTTCTGCTGCTCCTGAATATGGCGATGTACAGGGAAAATTCACTTATGAATTTAATCCCTTCCAGAAGCTCACTTTCCTGACAGTTTTTGCAGATGACCACAACACTCCCGACCAGGAAAATGCGGAAGAAAATTATATGTCGCATTACGGAAACCAGGATCTATATCAGGGAACTTATGGTTTGAACTGGCGGGCAGTTTGGAATGAATCTACTTTTTCCAATACTTCGCTGGCACTTACTTCTTCTCAGTTTGATGAAGATTACTATGAAACATTCAAGGAACCAACCGGCATTCCCGACATTAGGAATCGTACCAATGAGCAGGAATTGAAATTCAGGAATGTAAATTTTAAACGATTTTCCGAAAAGTTAGGTATGGATTTTGGGATCGATGTAAAATATTTGAAACATAATTATGATAACTATCTGGCAGAGACGACCAATGTTATCGGAGATACAATTCCCGAACTTATTCTGAAAGATGAGATCAAAGCAGCAAAACTGGGTGGATTCGTTAGTTTGAATTATGATCCGTTCCCAAAATTATCTGCAACATTGGGCTTGAGAGCAGACTACTTTTCCTTTAACGAAAATATGACTATTTCACCTCGATTTTCCTGCCAATATAAACTAAATGAAAAAACCTCTTTGAATGTATCAGTAGGAATTTTTCACCAGAATCTGCCGCTACTGCTTCTATCACAAAACGAAGAAAACAAAGACCTGAAAGATCCATTCGCCACGCACTATATTGTCGGGATTGAACATCTGCTTACAGAAGACACGCGGTTAGTAGTGGAAGCCTATCAGAAAGATTACAGCAATTTCCCCATTGATCCCAGCCAACCGGGGATATTCGTGATCGATGATAATTTCTTTAATTATTATGAATCTCTGCTAAATAGTGGCCAGGCTTTGAGCCGAGGTGTGGAACTGATTCTGCAAAAGAAATTAGCAGAAAGTATTTATGGACTGGCCAGTGCTACATATTTCCGTTCTCGCTACAAAAGCTACGATGGCGTTTGGAGAGATAGAAATTATGACAACCGGTTGATTGTAAGCCTTGAAGGTGGTTACAAACCATCTCCAGGATTAGAGATGAGCTTGCGTTGGATCTATGCTGTTGGTGTGCCCTACACTCCGATCGATGTGGAACAATCAATGGCAAATCACCGGGTAGTTTATGATGAAACTCGCATTAATGAAGAACGATATCCTGATTATCATTCAATGAATGTGCGACTTGATAAAAGGTTCTTCTTCAACAAAACCAACCTTGTCATTTACATTAGTGTGTGGAACGTTTACAATCAGAAAAATATTGCCCAGTATTATTGGAACGATACGGATCAAACAATTGATGAAGTGTATCAATGGACTCTGTTACCGATTCTGGGCGTAGAATATGAGTTTTAAATTAGAAAAGGGAAAAGCAATTCTGCTTCCCCCTTTAGTTATCTCTGATTATTTCATCAGGATCATTTTCTTTGTAGAAGTGTAATTACTGCATTTTAATTTATAAAAATATATTCCCGATGAAACCGATTTGTTGTTTTCATCAGTGCCATCCCAAATTACTGTGTTTATGAGTGTATGAGTGGATGTGTTTATGGGGAAAGTTTTTATCTTCTGTCCTTTCAGATTATAAATTATCAACTCCATGTTCTCCATGAGTTCTGCCTGCCCGGCGTAGCCTTGGCGAAGACTGGTTGTTTCAAAATATATTGTCGTAGAAGGATTGAATGGATTGGGAAAATTGCCATAAAGAACAACTTGCAGCGGATTATCGACAGAATTATATTCATCGGTAGAAGTTAATGTTGTGTCAATGATGGTTTCGTAAATCGTATTCAACAGAACAGCATATTTATCAGCACTGAATTCCCAGAACATAGCTCCACCTAAATTCATCGAATTTAGGTAATTTCCCTTTTCTTCAATTGATTGAGGATTATCATAACTGATCATGGTTTGAGTATTGGGATTATAGAGCCATGGCACTTTGGCTTCATTATGCCAATATGCAGTATAGCCATTAATATTTATATAATTTTGTTCCAGATCCCAATAATCAAAAACGCCATTTTCCCACGTACCTGCATTTGCTGGTCCCCAATAGGTTTGATAGAGACCATTATTCACATCGGGAACGCCACTGTATCCTCTACCGTAAAAAGCTAAACCAGGATTGAGTTTCTCCGCAGGAACGCCTGCATCAAGATAGCCTTGAATTGCTGCTGATAAATTGAAATATGAATGATAAGGTTCTCCCAGCGGATCATCCGAAGCTATAAAAAGAGGAGTATTGAAATTAGTTACAGGATCAGATTGCGGATCTCCCCATGGTCCATGAAAATCGTAGGTCATCACATTTATCCAATCCATGTATTGATGGATCTGATCTATCTCGAGATTTTCCTGGATGATCGAGGAAGCTGGTGCTGCAATTGTTAGTAGATAATCTCCTGCTTGATCTAATTGAACTCGCAATTCAGCAAGTAAAAGTGTGAAATTCTCCTTATCTTCAGGACGATAGATATTAGTTGGCAATCCTCCACTAACTGGATATTCCCAATCGATATCAATTCCATCAAATTCATATTCCTGGATAAAATCAACACAAGAAGCGGCAAATATTTCACGTGAATCTTCTGTAAGAGCTATATTGGAAAAATAGGTCGACCAAGTCCAACCACCGATTGATATCAATGTTTTCAGGTGTGGATTTGCTGCTTTCAATATCTGAAGACGATGAAAACTTCCTCTTAAACTATCCGGATCCCAGCTGTCTCCCGGATACCATTTTTCTATATCTGCATAAGGATCACCCAAAATAATAATCCCGTTAACGTTATCAATATTCGCAAAAGCATAATTGATATAGTTGATTTTATCAGCGTGAATATCTGGAACGTGATAATCACGAACGTAAACTGACCAGGAAGTGTAATATCCAATGATGTTTTTATTAAATTCTTGTCCAAAAACAAGTTGGGTGCTAAAAAGCATTAAAAATAGCAAAAAGAAAACTTTATAAGTTTTTCCCATCATTTCTCCTATTTCATTAAAATCATTTTTTTCATTGAAGAATATTGTCCAGCTTTCATTTTGTAGAAATAAATTCCACTGGACACAGACTTATTATTGGAATCAGTTCCATCCCAGATAATCTCATTAATTCCTAATTTTAAATTTCTAACTTCTAATGTCTTTATTTTTTGTCCTTTTATATTATAGATTAGTATTTCGGTT
>CAYWPW010000151.1:0-5412 GCA_964460095.1 uncultured Candidatus Cloacimonadota bacterium | reverse complement strand
TAACCAACCAGGAAACCGACAATATAAAGAAAACCGTACCAGCGAATATCGAGGGAACCAAATTTTATAATCGAAGGATTAATATCTGGATATTTCAGCATTTTTCAACCAACAAAAAGTTAATTGTTTATTTACCAAATTCTTTGAGTTTTTTGTGGAGAATATCTGCAAGTTCCTCAGCGGGAAGTTCATATTTTTCTCCTTCCTTTTTGAACTTTGGAGAAAAGGTTTTTACTACTTGGGTTGGAGAACCAGCAAGACCTATCAAATTTTCGTCTAATCCAAGATCTTCAGCAGTCCAGGTTGTTAGTTCAGCTTTTTTTGCATTTCGTTTTCCACGTAAAGATGGAAGGCGTGGGATGTTTATATCTTTGATCACAGTTATTGCCACAGGAAGAGTCATTTCAATGCGGTCATATCCATCTTCCATAAGTCTTTGCACGATTATTTTGTTGTTTTCAATATTTTCGATTTTTCTTACAAAACATGTTTGCGGAATTTTTAGATGGGCAGCAACTCCCGGTCCAACTTGCGCAGTATCTCCGTCAATCGCTTGTTGACCAAAAAGGATTAAATCAAATTTCCCAATTTTATTAACTGCTTTAGCCAAAGTAAGACTTGTTGCCCAGGTGTCTGAACCTGCAAATTTTCTGTCTGAAAGAAGAATAATTTCATCAACGCCAATTGACACAGCTTCACGAAGCGCTCTTTCGGCTTGAGGAGGACCCATACTTAAAGCAGTGATTTTACCTCCGAATTGTTCTTTTAATCTGATTGCTTCTTCGATTGCATAAAGGTCAAATGGATTTAATATGCTTTCCACGCCTTCTCGAATCAAGGTGTTTGTTTCCGGATCAATCTTAATATCTGTAGTATCCGGCACTTGTTTTACGCAGACAATAATATTCATTGCTTACTCCTGATCATAGAAATTTCTGATTGAATTAATAACGTAATTCTGTTGTTGCTGGGAAAGTTCTGAATAAACAGGAATGGAAAGTACTTTTTTTGATAATTCTTCGGAAATCGGGAAGTCGCCATTTTTGTAGTTTAAATATGAAAAACATTCTTGCAGATGTAAAGGTTTGGGATAGTAAACTGCACAACCAATATTTTTAGAAATCAAATAATTTTTAAGCTCATCACGTTTTTCTGCAACAATTGTGAACTGGTTGAAAATAGATTCTGCTTTTTTATGAATAAAAGGTAATTTTATCTGAGGGATATCGCTCATATTTTCAAAGTAATATCGAGCGTTTTGTCTTCGCATTTCAGACCAGTCAGCCAGGTAACGAAGTTTAACCAACAGAACAGCAGCTTGAATTGTATCTAACCGACTGTTCAATCCAACCCATTTGTGATAATATTGAGGGTTTTCACCGTGTTCCCGAAGCTGAAAAAGTTTTGCTGCCAGATCAGGATTGTTTGTCAGGCACATACCTGCATCACCCATTGCGCCAAGATTTTTACTGGGATAAAATGAAAGGGTGCCAATATCTCCAATTGTTCCGGCAGTTTTGCCATCGAATTTTGCACCGATTCCCTGAGCATTATCTTCAATAATTTTGAGATTATATTTGTTAGCGATCTCCATTATTCTATCCATTTCCGCTGGCTGACCAAAAAGGTGAACAACGATTATTGCTTTGGTTTTTGCAGTTATGGCTTTTTCAATCTCATTTGGATCGATATTGTAAGTGTCCGGTTTGACATCAATAAAAACTGGTTTAGCGCCAACCCTGTGAATTGAACTGACTGTGGCGAAAAAGGTGAAAGGAGTTGTTATTACCTCGTCTCCATCTCCAAGGTTAAGTGAAAGGAGAGCCAGAAGAAGCGCATCTGTTCCGGATGCACAACCAATTGCGTGCTTCACCGAGCAGAATCGCTGAATTTCTTCTTCAAATTCTTTTACTTGAGGACCGAGGTTGTAAGCATGGGTTGCGAAAACTTTTTCAATTTCTGCTCGAATTTCATCCAGAATGGGGCTATATTGGGCGTTTATGTCCAAAAGAGGAACTTTCAAATTTATACCTATTTCTCAAAGAAGTTTATAATTCGCACAAGAATTTTATCTAAACTATATTTTGGTTTGTATCCTATTAATTTATTTATTTTGGAAAGGTCAGGAATTCTGCGCCTCATATCTTCAAAGCCTTCTTCGTAAGCGTCTTCATATTTGATGTATTCGATTTTGGATCTGCTCTTTGTCATTTTTTTAATTTTATGAGCCAGTTCTTCAATTGTAATTTCTTTATCGTTTCCGATATTATAAATTTCACCCTCAGCTTTTGGTTCGTTCATTAATTTAATAAAACCGTTAACAATATCTG
This sequence comes from uncultured Candidatus Cloacimonadota bacterium, assembly GCA_964460095.1. GTDB lineage: Bacteria > Cloacimonadota > Cloacimonadia > Cloacimonadales > TCS61 > JABMPU01. Next base: position 3,082 of record CAYWPW010000151.1, on the reverse strand, counting down.
TAACATCAGCAAAACAACGGGATTGCTTACCATCACCGAAAACCGTAATGGGATGATTCAGAAGGGCGCTCTTAACAAATTTTGGAATAACCATTCCATATTGACCTGTTTGACGAGGTCCGACTGTATTAAAACAACGAGCTATTACAACAGGCAATTTTTTCTCGCGATAATAAGCTAAAGCTAAAAATTCATCAATTGCCTTTGCAGTGCTATAACTCCATCGAGAAATATGTGTTGAGCCCAGCAACCTGTCATCTTCTTCTTTGAAGGGAACCTTATCGCTTTTACCATAAATTTCAGAGGTGGAGGCAACCATTACTTTTTTCTTATATTCATTAGCATATTCTAGAACGTTTTCAGTTCCAACAGTGTTTGTTCGTAAAGAAAGAAGCGGATTATCAATGATATACTTAACGCCGACTGCTGCAGCCAAGTGATATATTTGGTCACAGTTTTTTATCAGTTCTTTTAAAGCATTGTGGTTTAAGATTGAATCGATGGTGTAAGAAAAATTTGGGTTTCTAACTAGATGTCTGATATTTGAAAACCTGCCAGTAGATAAATTATCAATTATGGAAATGTTATTATGGGTTTCCAAAAGTTTTTCAGCGAGATGGGAGCCGATGAAACCTGCTCCTCCTGTTATTAAGATTTTCACAATATCTCCTTTATTTGGTTGTTACACTTTGAATTACAATGATTAAGGTTGCCATTTCAGCAGCCATTTTCATAACATCTTTAGTAAGAGTCCAGTAATCTATGTCAGGTTTTTCCGGCACAAAAATCATATCTTTAACCTCAACGATCGTATCTTTCTTCGGTTTGAGCCATTCGCCTGTATCTGCTTTTATCAAGCGAATTTTTCCTTTTCTGGCATTCCATGCAAAACCACCTGCCTGCTCAATGTAATAAAGATAGTTTTTTCCGGGCACAAAGTTGATTAATCCAGGATTCTTAACCTGTCCCGAAACAGTGATAGTGATGGATTTATCCGGCAGAAAGATAAAGTCGTTATTTTTAAGAACTATGTCAGAAGATTTGTCTTTTGAGTTCCAAAGATTTTCAAAATCAATGGCAAATTTCCCTCTTAATTCTCTTGATTTAGTTTTGAAATATTCATATTCGAGTACAGTCATGTCTTCAACGAGCATTTTTTTCAATCTTTCAAATTCAGTATCTAACACGTCCTCTCTACTTCTTCTTTGGAGAAAGGCATTTTGCAGATCTGCGTTAGAAGTTGGTCCACCGCATTTTTCCAATATATCTAAAAGAGTTGTCTCAGTTTCTTCAATAGAATAATATCCGGGGAATTGCACTTCACCTCTTATTGTAATGAATTTCTCTTCATGAAATTCCGGAATAAAACGGATGATAAGCCGATCATCATTCTGCAAAGAAATATTGTCTTCGCAATCTGCGTTGTTGATGATATTTTGCAGGTTTATAGAAAAACTTTCAGTTTTTTTACCATTGTTTGTGTATCGGATAACTTCAGCGTTTTCCAAATATGCTGCTTCCTGCAAACCCATTGCCAGATTAATAATATCGAAAACTCTGTCACCATCGATTAATTCGTATGAACCAGCCCTGTTAACAGCACCTTCTAATAAAACTCTTTTTTGAATAGCAGGAACGATGATAAAATCTCCGTCTAACAAATAAGGATTGTTTTTTTCATCACCCAAAACAAAAAATCTCTTCAAATCGATTCGTGTATCAATCCCATTTCTTCGTAATGTAATATTTCTGTTTGAATAATCTACGAATTTTTCAGGAAGCAGGGAATCCGGTATTGCATTGGCAATTTTAACTACTTCAGAAATTCTACTGGCAGGCGGCATGTGATAGATGCCGGGACTTCTTACATTTCCAACCACAGAGATACTGTAAAAAGTAGTGGAAAGATTTGATGGATTCAATTCTAATGCTGCAAGAAAACAGAGAGTTGTTAAAATTAGTAAAACTAAAAAGAACCATTTTTTATACATTTATATTTCCTTTTCTATTTTTCAATATTTTTTTATAATCTTTCTGAAGTTATGAATTTATAAAAAATTCTAACCTCATATATCTTTTTCTATCAAAACTTAGGAAAAAATCTGTTATCGGGTTTTTTTGTCAAATCTTTTCACGCCTTAATAAAATTTGATTTATGTTTGATTTTCAATAATATAATTCAGAATATCCAGACTTTTTTTTATAAACTTTTCCTTCGATATTTTTCTGTTTTCCGAAATTTGAAATGAGATTTTCAGGTTGCGAGTTGTATCGAAAGCTACAGGATAATTAAAATGTTCAACTAATTTTGTGATTGATTCTCTGGATGGCAACCGTTTATTATTGAATTCTAAAACGATGTGTTTCTGTTTCAGATCAACAGATTCGAGTTTGGAATTTTTTACCAGCAATCTCAATTTGTAGTACAGTAATGCGTTTATTGCCAGCTCAGGAATTTTTCCGAATCTATCGATAAGTTCATTTTCCAGAATATCAAATTCATTCAGATTTTCAAAGCCAAGCATTTTCCTGTAAATTTCCAATCTTTCTTTTTCATTTGAAATATATCCTTTTGGAAAGTAGTGATCACTTTCAATTTTGATACGATGAAATTTTTGCTGTTCTTCTTCCAACCAGAATTCTTTTGGTTTTTCTGCCTGGATATTCTTAATTGCTCGCTCTAAAAGCCGGTTGTAATAATTAAATCCAACTGAATTAATTATTCCGCTTTGTTTTGTTCCCAGAAGTGTGCCTGCTCCCCGAAGCTCCATATCTCTCATAGCGATTTGGTATCCGCTTCCAAGAGATTCATATTCTGTTAAAGTTTCCAGTCTTTTTCTCGCTTCATCATGAAGCTTAGGAGGGATTATCAAATAAGCATACGCTCGACGATTACTCCTACCCACACGCCCTCGAATCTGGTATAATTGAGCCAAACCGAACATATCTGCACGATTAACAATGATTGTGTTTGCATTTGGTATATCAAGACCGGATTCTATGATAGTTGTGGCAATGAGCACATCGAATTTATGATGAGCAAAATCTAATGTAACTGCTTCTAACTGCTTTTCAGGAAGCT
>CAYWPW010000150.1:3819-5422 GCA_964460095.1 uncultured Candidatus Cloacimonadota bacterium | reverse complement strand
CTTTGGAAAATAATATCTTTTTCGCGATCTGTTAATTTTTCCATAGCTTTTGTAGCTTCTTCAATAAGTTGTTCTTTTGTTTTAATTTTCATAAAATAATCCTTATCTTTATAAACTTAGATTGAATCTAACTCACAAATAAATAATAAAATAAAGTTGTAAAGATAAATTTATAGTCCTTAATTCCAAATATTTGAAAAATTTTCTAACATATTTCTAATTAGTATCCATCCGTAAAGTCGGTTTTAACGATAAAATGAGACTTGACTTAAGACGTCAGTCTTGAGTTAAGTTGAATTATTCCAAATGATTAGAAAACTTAAGTCAAGTCAGCTAAAGCTAACTTAACTCAAGTTTAACAGCTTGTTCCAAAACTCTGTTTGGGAACACAATGCGTTACGAAAGAGGACTTTCGTAACGAGCAAAAAGTCTTATTTTTGCGGGTATGAACCGATAAATTTGTTATTTGATATTTGTCACTTAAGCGGTGATTACCTTCTGGAGAATTCAAATGGGTCAAATTCGTAGCCAATGGAAAGATAATAATAAGTTCTATAATCCTCATCGATAGCAGCAGCAACTCTCACCGGTCCGAGTAGAGATTTATAACCGATTTTTATACCATAAGCAGGATAAAGATTCTTTTCCGGAAGCCAGACATCTTTAGTTCCAAGATTTAATAAATTGTAATGCAGATCCGCAAAAAGATTATTCAGGATTTTATATCTTATTGAGAGAGAATATATTTTGTATATTGGAGCGCTGCGTTCACCGGTGTAACAACCCATAAAACTATCGATTCCACCGATGTAAAACGGATCAAAATCTAAATCATATTTTTTGAAATAAGTACCATATTCAAACTGATATTTTAATGAAATCTTATCTTTGAAAGGCATTAAAATCCGTGCTTTTGAGTATAACTTTTTGTAACCGCTGTCGCTGAAGAAAATCTTTCTCGCTGTATTAAATTTCATCAGAAATTGCAGCCCTTTCATGGGGAACACAAAATCATCCAGGTTTTCATGATACAATTTCAAACCAACTCCTGTTGAGTGATAATATCTGTCTTCAAAATCTGCAATATCCTGGTATAGCCTGGTATTAAATGAAAAGCCGTAACCTTCGAGAATTACAGCCTTCTTGGCATAAATTCCAATTCCAATAGTGCCGCCTGTTTCCAATGATTTTACACTACCGGTTTTATTATGCTCTTCATTATAAGAATAAATTATTTGCTCTTTAAGGTATGGAAACAGCCTGAAATAGATTCCCCATTGTTTACCGAAATTTTTCACATAATCGAGGTTCAGTTCTTTTTTATCACCAACTTGAAAATTGAATAAGAGTTTGGAGTTTCTCTGAATCATATTATCAAAACTGAAAGTAGCACCCAGAATAATATCCCTGTTATTAATGTAACCAAAGTTTATTCCCAACTGCTTCCTATCACGTTCTTTCAACTTGATTTTGAGGATATATTTTTCATTTTTTTTTTCAATAATCGGATACATCAAAGAGAAAAGTTGGGAATCATAAGCATTTTTCACTGCCAGAATAATATCGGATTTCGTATAAAAAGTGTCTGTTTGTAAATCTAAAT
>CAYWPW010000150.1:0-3719 GCA_964460095.1 uncultured Candidatus Cloacimonadota bacterium | reverse complement strand
ACTGCCAGAATAATATCGGATTTCGTATAAAAAGTGTCTGTTTGTAAATCTAAATACTCTTTTACTTTAGATTTACTTAAATGTTTATTTCCCAGAATTCTAATTTTTGAAAATTCTATTTCAGATGGAAGTTTATCTGTTTTCTTTATGATTCTTTTTTTAGGTTTTTCTATCAACTTCAGATGTTCCCTGGCAGCAATTTCTCCAGCTAAGATGATTTCTTTTTTCTTTGAAAAATCCAAAACCGAAATATTATCCAACTCTGGTTTGATGATCAAATCACAAAATTCAGTAGATTTGTTGATATTACTCATTATACTCAAATTCACAGTTTGGTCCAGCACATCGATCAAGCTTTCAATTTGCTCTTTTTCTTTTAAACCGGAATTAGTCTGTACACCAATCACAAAATCCGCACCCATATCTGCAACAATTTCAGCAGGTAAATTTGCCAGCAATCCACCATCAACATACAGTCCGTCATCCAATTCAAAAGGCTTTAAAATCGATGGGAAAGAAATGGAAGAGCGGATTGCTTCATGAAGAGAACCATCAGAAAAAACTTTAAGTTTTCCAGTTAAGATGTTGGTTGCATTACAGCGAAATGGAATCTGTAATTCATCGAAATTCTCTTTTACTGAAACCGGATAAGTAAGATCAAATAAGAAATTTATCAGGTTATTCCCAACGAAAAAAGCTTGAGGGATTTTTGGTAAATAGTTTTCATCAAGGTCGAAAAAGAAATTTGCATATGGTTGCCACCGTTTCTGGCTGATGTAAATATCTTTCCGGGAAATTTTGTCATTAAGAATTTCTTTCCAATCCATCTTAAGAAAAATATCTTCGATCTCTGCACCGGAATAACCCATTGCATACAATCCGCCAATGAAAGCTCCAGTGCTTGTTCCAGCTATGAAATTAACCTGAATCCCTAATTCGTCGATTACCTTTAAAACACCAATTTGAGCCAATCCCCGAGCTCCGCCACCGCTGAGGGCAAGTCCTATCTTTTCCTGCGAATGCAAAAAAAGAGAGAAAATGAGAAGTGAACCGATAATTATTTTCTTTTTCATAACAGGAAAGACGGGACAAAAAGCCCCGTCTTTTGTAAAGGAATTTTTATTTTTTTAGATGATTCCGAGAAATTTTTGGATAGCAGGAGAAAAGGCAACGATGAGACCAGCAAAAACAATGCTGACCATGCTCATAAGTTTTATGAGAATATTTATGGAAGGACCGGATGTATCCTTGAACGGATCACCCACAGTATCTCCAACCACAGTAGCTTTATGATAATCGGAACCCTTGCCGCCGAAATGTCCTGATTCAACATATTTTTTTGCATTATCCCAGGCACCGCCGGCATTATTCATCATAACCGCCAGCACAAAACCTGTTGTCAATCCACCTGTCAAAACTCCCATCACACCGGCAACGCCTGTTATCATACCAATAACAATAGGGGTGAGAATTCCCAAAAGAGCAGGAGCAACCATTTCCTTTTGTGCTCCAACTGTAGAAATATGAACACACTTTGCATATTCGGGTTCTGCTGTACCTTCCAGAATTCCCGGTATTTCTTTGAACTGGCGGCGTACTTCTGCAACCATTGCTCCGGCTGCGCGACCAACTGCTTTCATCGTGAGTGCAGCAAAAACGAATGTAACCATAGAACCCATAAAAACACCTATAAGAAACTTGGGGTTCATTAAATTTATTTGATAATAACTTACAAAATCTGCAATTGTAGCATGTGTAATTTCAACTGTTCTAACCACTTCACCAGCAAAAGTGATATCCAGGAATTTTTGTCCGGCGAAGATCAATCCTTGTCGAACTTCTTCCAGGTAAGCTGCCAGAAGTGCCATAGCAGTAAGTGCAGCTGAACCGATAGCAAAACCTTTTCCTGTAGCAGCAGTTGTATTTCCCACAGAATCGAGATCATCTGTTCTTTTTCTCACTTCTTCCGGAAGTTTGCTCATTTCTGCATTCCCACCAGCATTATCTGCTATCGGTCCAAATGCATCCATAGCAAGAGTTACGCCCAGAGTGGCAAGCATTCCTACAGCTCCAAAGCCTATTCCATAAAGTCCCATTTCCGGAGTTGTGAATCCTTTACTCACAGCAAAAGCTGCCAGGATGGCAATTCCAATAATGATAACCGGAGCTGCTGTAGATTTCATTCCCACTGCAAGACCCTCGATAATCACTGTGGCAGGTCCGAATTCTGCCTGTTTTGCAATTCCACGAGTAGGAGTATAACTGTGTGAAGTTGAGCGTTCAGTAAAAAAACCTATCAGTATTCCTGCAAAAAGTCCTATCATACTTGCCAGGAAAACACCGAGAGAATATTCAGCAGGAAGCATGAATTTTGTAACAAAAAAAGCAACTATCGCTATCAGGATAGAACTTCCGTAAACACCTTTATTCAAAGCAAACATCAGTTCTTTGGTATCTGCACCTTCTTTGGTGGAAACCAGGTAAATTCCTAAAATGGAAAGAAAAGCACCCACTCCGGCAAGAACCATCGGAGCAGTTACAAATCGGATTGCCCAGGTATTCATATCTACAGATCCATGACCAAAGATCTGCGTTACAGCCGCCATTCCCAGTGCTGCTGTGGCCAATATCGAACCACAATACGATTCATAGAGGTCTGCGCCCATTCCTGCTACATCACCCACGTTATCTCCCACATTATCTGCGATCGTTGCGGGATTACGAGGATCATCTTCCGGGATTCCAGCTTCTACTTTTCCCACCAGGTCTGCACCAACGTCGGCAGCTTTTGTGAAGATTCCACCACCAAGACGTGCGAAAAGTGCCTGAGTAGAAGCTCCCATTCCAAAGCTGAGCATAACCACAGTTATTGTATGAAGGTCTAATTTCATAAAATTTTTCATAATAAAAAACCAGGCTGAAATATCTACAAGAGCAAGCCCGACAACTACCAATCCCATAACTCCACCGGCACGGAAAGCAACTTTCAATCCTTTATCCAGGCTTTTGGAAGCAGCTTGTGCAGTTCTATTCGAAGCAAGAGTTGCGGTATTCATTCCTATCCAGCCGGCAAGTCCACTGAAAAAACCACCGGTAAGAAATGCAAAAGGTATAAGCCAGTGAAGCACATGCAGAACATGAGCCATTATATTAAAAACGATGAATGCAATTATAAAGAAAATCGTAACGCCTTTGTATTGCTGTTTCAAATAAGCAAAAGAACCCTCACGAACATACTTTGCGATTTTTTGCATCTGCTCATTACCGGGATCTTCCTTTTTTACATCTTTAAATAAGATAAAAGCAAATATCAATGCCATTATTGCCCCAAAAGGTGCAACATACCAGATTACCGGAATGTTCATATAAAACCTCCAAAATTTTTGATTATTTCAAATATAAAACAGACAACAAATTATGCTTAATGTATTTGTCAAGAATTGTAGCTTGACCTGGTAGGTCGAGAACAGCAAGGAAAACTAAAAATGTGATATTTATATTTTATGCTTTAATAACTAAATTTTACTTTTAATTACTATAGGATAAAAATCCGCATTTCATTTTTTTTATTTGACTTTGAGAGTTTATTCAACGTTATTGACGTAGTTTTTTTTCAAGGAAATAAAAATGTTGAATTCTGATTATTTGATCAAGTTAACGAAATTTGTAAGCATTGCTTTTATCAGGGAAGCTTGGGCATATTTAAAGTTTAATATATC
>CAYWPW010000149.1:0-5466 GCA_964460095.1 uncultured Candidatus Cloacimonadota bacterium | reverse complement strand
GATCTACATTTGGTGTGATGATAAATCCCTCATTAAATTGCTTCAATAATTCTTTTAAGGATATATTTTCGATATTACAATTCAGCAGTTTAAATCTTTCTTTCATTTGCTCTCCGATTCTTCTACATAATTCTTTCAAGCGGCAATTCATAAAGAAAAAAATCATTTTCCTGTTCCCAGCTTTCAAATTTATATTTTGCACAAACCTTTTTCAATTTAGTTAATTCCGGCAAATTTATTTCAATGAATTTTTTCTTTTGGTTTTTGGCAAGATTGATTAGATATTTCAATAATTCTGCGTAAATTAATTCATTTTCAGCTTCCAGAAAACTTATCCAGAAAACATCTTTATATTTTACTTTTGAATAAATTGCAACACCTTGAATTACATCATTTTCTTGAAAGGAAAGAACCTGTTCTTCATTATAAAATTGCTTTAACAATTCTCTCGAATATGGAAATACTATCCAACCTTTACAGATAAAGTTTTTCGATAATTTTATAAATGAAGAATTTTCAACATATTTTTGAATTTTACTAAAATCTATTGCTGTTTTTATTTTTGAAAGAATTTTAGGATTTTCAACTTTTTTCAATTCTAATTCTTTATGTGATAAATATAAGATTTTCTTAAATCCGAATTTTTCATTCAAACGGATCGAAGCAATATTATCAATATAGGTAGAAAAACGAACAGAAGTAATATTTGGATTTTTTTTCAGAATTTTCAGATAATAATGAGATAATTTTTCTCCCACACCTTTCACATTTAAATCAGGATCTTTTCTGAGACCTTCCAACCAGATATCTGTGGGAGTTAAGTATTTTAAATGTCCAAAACCGATAAGAATTTCATTTTCCCACAAACCAGCAAAAACTCCATTCGGGTCGTGAACCCATTCTTCAAAAACCTGCGGCAGATAATCGTCTCCTTCCCAGATTTTAGCCGCGATTTCCAGAACGCGTGGTTTATCCTCAGGTTTTATCTTTCGTATCATAATTTAGCTAAATTGAATCTTTTCAGTTTTGTTTGTAATGCTCGTGGGTTTTCCACATATTTTCCCAATTCATTCCAGAATTCCTCTTGATGATTTTTTATTTTCGTGTGAACCAATTCATGTAAAATCACGTATTCTATGAGTTCTTCAGGAAGGTTTACCAGCTTTATGTTCAAGCTGATATTGTTCTTGGCTGAACAACTCCCCCACCTTGTTTTTTGAGAACGAAAAGATAAACGATTATACAGAAAACCGAATTTCGCGGATAATTCATTTACTTTGTTTTCCAACATTATTTCAGCGTTAATTGTATTTTTCAAATTATCATCGGAATTTTGGGATGTAAATTTATTTCTCTCATCGATTTTTTTCAAATGTTTTTTTATCCAATTTGTTTTGGATTGAATAAATTCATTGGCAGTTTTGGAAGAAATATTTTTTGGAATTGTCATGAATATCTCTCCCGAACTATTAATTGTAATTCGCAAATGTTTTGCTTTCTTGTTTTTTCTGAACTCAATGTATCCAATATCGCTGAAATATTTTTTATGAGCTTCAGGCTTTATTATATTTTGATCCAACCATTTATCAATTGTTGGTGGTTCGTAGTTTTCAAAAAGTTTCAAAAGTTCACATGCAGACCTGCTGACCTGAATCATATTTCTGTGTTCTTTTCTGACGAATCTCTGCTCAACGGAAGAATCTAAAAAATCCAGTAATTTATCATAATATCCAGAGATGTTTAAAAATCCAAATGGTTTATTATGAATTCCTATTTGAGCCCAGGTGATAATTTCCAATATTTCCTCGAAAGTACCTAAACCACCGGGTAGAGCAACGAAGGCATCGGAAAGTTCAAACATTTTTGCTTTACGTTCGTGCAGTGTTTCTACAATGATCAAATTATCAAGTTTTGGATGAGCTACCTTGCCAACAAAAACTTTGGGCATCACACCAATTGCACTACCACCTGCATTAATAACCGATTCTGCTACTATTCCCATCAAACCGAGATTAGAAGCTCCATAAATCAGTTGAATGTTATTTTTGGCTAATGTTTTCCCAAGCTCTTCAGCAGCTTTTTTATATACAGGTTTAGCTCCAGGACTGGAACCACAAAAAACACTAATCGTTTTTATCTTTCTGTTCAATATTGTTCTCTTTATTTTGCTGATGGTTCTTCAGATATTTTTCAACAATCGGAGATAAAAGCATAAAACCGAAAATCGCTCCTAAAACAACGCTTGACCAAACGTTTGAAGTAATCGGTCAACCTCCACTACGACAACCGATAATCCTGAAATACAAATATCCTAAACCGGAACCAATCAAAACGGTAATAACATACAACAAAATTCTCTGATAATTCATTCTATCTCATTTAATATTTTTATGCTACTTCTGGTTACAAAGCCCTAGCTTTGTAAACCATTACATCACCACATTCCCAAGCTGGGGATTGAAAACGAGAACGCAAGTTGGGATTTGGGAATGAGAACATTATTTTTAAAATGGAATTAATAAGTTTTTCTCTCCAACATATTTCCAAAGCCAACCGTAATTATCGGAATTATCAAATAGGTAAATCCAATATCTGTCATATAGGCAGAGAATGTCATTTTTATAGGTCCAAAAGAGAAATACAGCAAATCAATGATAAGGCAGGTAATAAGCCAGATAATTCCCAAGATAATCCCGATTTGAAAATATTGCTTTTGAATATGCCGGAGGTGACCTTTTCTTAATTTTCGGAAAAAAAACGTAGCCATAACCACAGTTATTAAAGTAATAGCCATCGGCATGATAGTTTCAAAAAAAGCTAAATTTGTTTCTTTTAGAGGAAATATCAATAATGAAACAAAGAAAGGAAACAACCAGATTATAAAACCAAAAAGAATTATTTTCCAGATCGATCTCATTTGAACTCCTTTGAAAATTAAATTACAATGCTTCTCTGATGACTTGTGCCAGTCTTTTCACACCTTCCAGGTTCTTTTCTTTGGAAACAAATGAGAAATTGATTCTCATTGTATTTTTACCACTGCCATCACAATGGAAAACAGAACCTTTAACAAAAGCTACTTTTTTCTCAATTGCCTTTATGAAAAGATCTCCAGCATCTAAATGCTCCGGTAAAGTAATGAATAAGAATAAACCACCTTCCGGATTTGTCCATGTTACTTCTTTCGGCATATATTTTTCAAAAGCTTTTATCATCACCTCTTTTTTCTCTTTGTAATTCTGAATTGTTTTCTTGAGATTTTTACTGAAATAACCTTTTTCAATATATTTGGCAGCAATCTTTTGGACAAATGGTGAAGTGCAAAGATCTGTAGATTGTTTTGCAATCACGAATTTATCGATAATATCAGGATGACCGATCATCCAACCTATCCTGAAACCAGGTACAAAAATCTTGGAGAAGGTTCCAAGATTGAGAACCTGACCTGAACCATCTAACGCATAAAAGCTGGTTTGATGTTCACCTTCAAATCTAATTTCTTTGTACGGACTATCTTCGATTATGAGCACATTATACTTTTTGGTAATTTCCAGGATTTCCTTTCTTCTGAAATCCGGCATTGTAACTCCTGCTGGATTTTGAAAATCCGGAATTATATAAATAAATTTCGGACTTTCGTTTTTAGCTTTCAGTTCAGCGAGCGTTTCTTCAATTTTATCCGAGCGCATTCCATATTCATCAAAAGGAATGCCAACCATATCTGCTTGATAAGCATTGAAAGCAGCAAGACCTCCCAGATAAGAAGGAAGTCCAACCAGCACCTTATCTCCGGGATTAATGAAAACCTTTCCCAGAAGGTCTAAACCCTGTTGTGAAGCTGTGGTAATCAGAACATTTTCCTTTGTAATATCGAATCCATCTTTTCGGTAATTTGCTGCAATCAATTCCCTGAGTTTCGTATCCCCTTCTGTGGCTCCATACTGAAGAGCCATTGCTCCATTTTCCTCCAGAACTTCTCTTGTTATGTCCGCGAGAACATCAGTTGGAAATGTTTCCGGTGCTGGAAGTCCACCCGCAAAAGAGATAATTTCCGGGTTTTGAGCTAATTTGAGAAGCTCCCTAATTGCAGACCTTTTCATGCCTTTGGCAGCATTTGAGAAAATCTCTTGTAAATTGCTAATCATTTTCTTCTCCTTTATTTTTTCTATTTATGAATATATTCCTTTATTTTGTAAATCTCAATTTGTTTTTTTATATTTGGATATAATTGTCTATTTATTTTTATTTTCATGATATTTTCATTATGATTTTCATCGTATTTTATTTCTAAGACTTCAGCATTTTGATAAATAAATGAAACAAGGTTTTGCAGGTTTAATGGGATATGAAGCGTGCTGATGATCTTGCTTTTTTGAGCATATTCTTCAAATTTAGAATTCAGATCCTCAAAATTCTTATCTTTTAAAGCAGAAATAAAAACCGAATCAGGATATTTTTGGATCAATTGTTTCTTAAGAAACGAAAAATGTAATTTATCAATTTTATCACATTTGTTAAAAACAAACAGTGTGTTTTTATCATCTGCCTGAATTTCTTGAAGCACATTCTCCACCGAATAGATATATTTGAAAATATCAGGATGAGAAATATCCACAACATGCAGCAGCAGCTCTGCTTCCACAACATCCAAAAGCGTGGAATGAAAAGAAGAAACTAATTTATGCGGAAGTTTATTAATGAATCCTATCGTATCAGTGAGTACAAATTTTTCACCGGAATCTAAAGACATCAGCCTAGTTTTAGAATCCAGAGTTGCAAAAAGCTTATCCGCAGTATATCGATTCTCATGAGTTAATCTATTGAAAAGAGTGGATTTGCCTGCATTTGTGTAACCCACCAATGAGATCGAAGTGAACATCCGGCGCTTTTTTCTTTTAATCAGCGAAGTGTTATTTATCTCTTCGAGTCTTTTTTTCAGAATGGATGTCCTTTTTTTGATTGCTCTTCTATCAACTTCTATCTGTTTTTCTCCGGGACCACGAAAACCAATCCCACCCTGAATCCTGGAAAGATGCTTCCACAAACGCTTCAATCTTGTATAACTGTATTCTAATTGAGCAAGTTCAACTTGCAGTTTCGCCTGTTTGGTTCTGGCATGTCTGGCAAAAATATCAAGAATTAATTCCGTTCTATCAACCACATTACATCCTGTTAGATTAGAAATATTTCTGGCTTGAGCAGGAGAAAGCTCATCATTGAAAATAAGAGTTTTGACTTCCTCGCTTTTTGCATTTGAACCGATTTCCTGGATTTTACCTTTACCAATATAAGTAGCAATATTCGGTTTGAAAAGCGTTTGAACAAAAGTGTCTTCCACTTCTACTTCGGAAGTTTGAGCCAGATTAAAAAGCTCTATCATCGATTCATCGAATGTTTTCCTATCTTCCGATTTACAATGAACACCAACTAAAAAAACTTTGTCTTTTATCATCTATCTCCATCCAA
>CAYWPW010000148.1:0-5498 GCA_964460095.1 uncultured Candidatus Cloacimonadota bacterium | reverse complement strand
CCACAACCAGAATATTCATATTCCTGCCTGAAGCCATCACATGGTCAACACCACCATAACCTATATCATAAGCCCAGCCGTCTCCACCAAAAGCCCAGACTGATTTGGGAATGAAATAATTTTGCAGTTCTTTAATTTTACGAAGGACTTTCTTACGTTCATCCACAACACAAACTTGAATTACAAACGGGATTAAGTTCTGGATTTTCTTAACATTTACTTTTGCTGCATTATCTGTAGATTTCCAATTCTCAACAGAATATTCCAATGCTTTTACAAACACATGAATTTTATTAACCACATTCAAAGCTTCACCACCTTTTTGCTCAGCTTCTTTCAACATATTAACAAATTCTTCCGAATGAGCATCAGATATGATTCTTTTCACTGCTGTAAGAAGCTGTCTTCTATTAGATTCCACGGCGAGTCTCATTCCAAAACCATATTCTGCATTATCTTCAAAAAGAGAATTTGCCCAGGTTGGACCGTGACCATCTTTATTTTTACAATAAGGAATCGTGGGGAATGTTGCACCCCAGATCGAAGTGCAACCAGTTGCATTGGCTACTATCATCCGATCACCAAAAAGCTGGGTGATGAGCTTTATGTAAGGTGTTTCACCGCATCCTGCACAAGCACCGGAGAACTCGAGAAGAGGTTGTTTGAACTGGCTTCCCTTTACAGTAGATTCAAGATTGCTGCCCAGAACATCATTGGGCAGAGCATCGAAAAATCTGGCATTTATCGCTTCTCCCGAAATTCTTTCTTCTGCTATCGGTTTCATCACCAAAGCATCTTTCGGACATTCATGAACGCAGTTTGCACAGCTTACGCAATCCTCGATATACACCTGAATTTTATACCTGTATTGTCCTTTATCTTTTCCCATTGCATCCAGAGTTACAAAAGTTTCCGGAGCATCTTTCAAATCTTCTTCTTTGATAAGTTTGGGACGAATTGCAGCGTGAGGACAAACCACAGAACACTGGTTACATTGAATACAATTTTCAGCAATCCAATGAGGAACAAAAGGAGCAACTCCCCGTTTTTCGAGCCTGGTTGTAGCAGAAGGTACAAATCCGTCAAATGGCATTGCAGAAACAGGAATTTCATCACCCTTTTCTCTCATGATTTTTTCTATAACATTCTTAGTGAAATCATCTGCATCATCAGGAACGAGTTTTTTAATTTCAGCGCATTTCTCTGGAAGTTCTTTTGGAACAGAAATCTCAACCAGAGCTTCGTTAGTTTGGTCCACAGCTTTCCAATTCATTTCCACAACTTTCAAACCTTTTTTTCTGAAAGATTTATCTATAGCTTTCTTAATCATCTTAATCGCTTCTTCCCTATCGAGAACTCCGGAGATGAGGAAGAAAGCTGTCTGCATCACAGTATTGATCCTGTTTCCCAAGCCAACTTCGTTTGCAATTTTGAGAGCATTTATATTATAAAGTTTGATGTTCTTAGCGATAATTGTTTTTTGCATTTTTCTGGTTAAGTGTTCAAAAACTTCCTCTTGTTTCCAATTAGAATTCAGAAGGAAAACACCATTTTCTTTGATCCCTTCCAAAACATCATAACGACCAATGAATGCCTGATTATGACAACCCACAAAATCTGGATTCTCTACCAGGTATTCGGATTGGATGGGACTATTGCCAAAACGAAGATGAGAACGAGTGATTCCTCCGGATTTCTTGGAATCATATTGGAAATATCCCTGAGCATGCATATCAGTATTATCACCGATGATCTTGATCGAGTTTTTATTCGCACCCACTGTTCCGTCTGCACCCAGTCCCCAGAATTTGCAACTGATAGTACCTTCAGGAACCGAATTTATCTGCTCTTCAATTTTTAGAGATTTACCAGTTACATCATCTATGATGCCCACCGTAAAATCGTGAGTACATTTTCCATCAAGATGATCATAAACTGCCTTCACCATGGAAGGTGTAAATTCTTTGGAAGAAAGTCCGTAACGACCTCCAATGATAGTTAAATCCTTCCTGTCTTTCAAGGTTGCGACTACGTCGAGATAAAGCGGTTCACCTACAGAACCACACTCTTTGGTTCTATCCAGAACTGCAATTTTCTTCACAGAATCCGGAATTGCATTTTTAAGAGCTTCAATTGAAAATGGACGATAAAGACGAACTTTGATCAGACCAAGCTTTTCACCTTTTTTATTCAGGTAATTAATAGTTTCTTCGATAGTTTCAATTCCGCTTCCCATGGCAATTATGATTTTATCAGCATCAGGAGCACCAACATAATCGAAAAGATGATATTGCCTGCCAATCACTTTTGCCACTTTATCCATATATTCCTGAACAATTTGCGGAGTGACATCATAATATTTGTTCACTGTTTCTCTTCCCTGAAAATAAACATCAGGATTTTGTGCTCCCACCTTTACCAGAGGTCTTTCCGGGTTCATTGCCCTGCTTCGGAAATCTTCCACATATTTCATCTCAACCAGGTCTTTCATCGTGTCATAATCGATAACCTCGATTTTCTGGATTTCATGCGAATTCCTGAATCCATCAAAGAAATTAAGAAACGGAACTTTAGATTTTAACGTAGCCAGATGAGAAACGATTGCCAGGTCCATAATTTCCTGGAGCGAGCCTTCTGCCATTAAACCAAAACCTGTATTTCTGGCTGACATCACATCCGAATGGTCTCCGAAAATGGAAAGAGACTGAACCGCCAGAGAACGGGCTGAAACATGAAATACAGTTGGCAGCATTTCTCCGGCAATTTTGTGCATATTGGGAAGCATAAGCATCAAACCCTGCGAAGCTGTGAAAGTTGTGGTAAAAGCTCCGGCAGAAAGTGAGCCGTGAACCGCTCCTGCTGCTCCTGCTTCGGATTGCATTTCGATCACATCCACAGGCTGACCGTAAATATTCAACCTTTTATTAGCTGCCCAGGCATCTGCCAACTCTCCCATTCCGGAAGATGGAGTAATTGGATAAATTGCAGCTATTTCACTGAAAGCATAAGCCACATGAGTTGCTGCTGTATTGCCGTCCAAACTGATTTTTTTGAATTTTTTCATTATTGCTCCCTATATTTTTTATTTGATTTCTTTTAATGTCTGTCCGCAAAGTATTATTTTTCGATATCTAACTCCCCTAACCCCTCTTTGCAAAAGAGGGGAAACATTGATGAATCCAGAGGATTCGAGTTTTCATTCTCCCCTCTCTTTCCCAAAAAGAGAGGGGTTGGGGGTGAGTTTACGGATGAACACTATTTAATCTTTTCCCAAAAATATTGTTGTAAAAATATCGTCAACAATTTAAATGCATAGAAAAATTATATAGAATTTTATTTTATATTGTTTGTTATCTACGGTAGTATGTTCCAAAATGGAACTAACTGAATTTTCATTTGAACTGTTCGGATTTTCCGAGTAGTTGTTGATAATTCGGTTAATTCATCTTTCGTTTTGAGCGATTTATTTTTCATAGTTCAATCCTTAAAAAATCATTTGATTCTTCAATTCTATTTTCTTACCAGATTCCAAAACGTTTACTCCTACTTTTAACGGAAACCGTATCAAACGAAACAAACTGATAATCCCAATCGCAAACGGAATGTCAGACGACTATTACATCAATACTAATCAAATATTTGATAACCAGTTAAATATTTTTCTTCTGTAGAATTAAGATAACCGATGAAATTACCAAATTCATCAATACAGGTCATGTTTTTAAATTCAATTACTCGTTTTACTAATCCGTCTCGGGATATAAAGTCATAAAACTCAATATCATTAATCCAACTTGACTCAGGAAATGTCCATTGAATTTTCCAGCAATTAAATTGACCGGCTGGAACATCAATCTTTTCCAATCCAATAATTGTTTTGTCTATTCTCCAAGGATTGTTTGAAGTTCTATATATCCATTGATTATCCTCTCTTAATGGATATTCTAAACATTTCACAGGGTCATAATAAATGCTGTCATTTTTTGAATAATTATTCTCGATTATTCCCCTTTCTATATAATCAAAGATTTCTCTTACATCGCTAAATTTCTTATCGTCAAAAATGATAAATGCAAAATTATTAGTTTTTGGAGTTATCATACTTCCCTGAGTATAACCATAGCAAAATAAACTATTATCATTATTATTGTAGTATTCATTCCCTGTAAATACATTTCCATCTTCAATTATTGTTGTTGCGAAATTATAAACCTCGAGACTATCAAAGATGACTTCATTTGTAATAATTTCGACCGAACCAGTACTGTAATATGTTGTGTCAATTAATCCATTAGAAGTTGCTAATGAGTCAAAATCCAACGTATAGATCATATCATATTGCCAACTGTTTCCTACGGTTAATGGGTAAATAAAATCCATATTTGGTTTATTGTTTTCGCTCTCACAACCAATAATACAAATCATACTTAAAATAATTATCCGTAATATTATTAATAAATTTTTACTTTTCATTAAAACCTCCCATCTTTTTAATTCTGTAATTATATTTTAATACTTTTATAATGTTGTATAATGGTTTGCCACTGACACGCTTTTCGTGGAGTGGCCTGTTATGGGCTTTATTAATCAAACTTAAACCCAACTGCTTATGCTTTGTTGATGACCAAATTCTTTTTGTTTTTTTCCCACATACCTAATACAAATATCCAAATTCCTATACTCACAAATAGAATTATTAGTTTTGAACTACCTGTAATTCCATCCTTTATAATTGGATTAAACATCATAATATTAACTAGCAAATGAAAACAAGTGCAGGCAATAATAGATTTTGTTTTCCTAGCAACTTGTCCTATCCCCCAACTTCCCAAAATCAGGATTCCAAGAAATTGTAAGTTGGAAAGTATGGAAAAATTATTGATAAAACTCAAATGCCATAAATACCATAAAAAACCAATTATCGTGTATTTTATCAACGGTTTCTTTTCCCACAATTCATCTTCAAGATATCCACGCCAGCCGATCTCTTCAGCGAAACAATAGATAAGAGTTGATATAGCTCCGATTAACCCAAAATAATGAGTGTTTATTCCTTTTGAATTTGTAACGCCAATAATTAACATTAAAATAATTGGAACAAGACTCATTAGAATACTTAGTTTTTTTGATGTTCCCAAAATTGACATATTGGTTTTGCGCTTTTTCTTTAATAGATAAATTGAAATAATTGCTCCGATTATTACGCCTATTGCTCCTAATGGACTAAATAAAACTAATGTAAAAGCAGGGAGATTATCTGATACTGCATACCAGCCAAATAAATCAAATCTAAATATATTGGATAATGATATTGCAATTATATAGAAAACTACAATTCTTAACAGACGTGAATTTTTCATTTATTTCCTTTCTGTAATGCACCTAATGTGTGGCAGTTGCAACGCTCTTTCATTTTTTCTTCTTGCTTGGCTGTGGAGCTGTGTGTTGAACTAAGCTGCTTATCGCAGCAGGAAAAAACATCGTCCATTTAATACCCT
>CAYWPW010000147.1:0-5506 GCA_964460095.1 uncultured Candidatus Cloacimonadota bacterium | reverse complement strand
AAGAAAGCTGAAAAGTATTACCTCATGGCTATAGAGAAAGAAGATGCTGGAGCTATGAATAATTTAGCTAATCTTTATAGAACTGAATTCAAAGACTTTAAGAAAGCTGAAAAATATTACCTCATGGCTGTTGAAAAAGAAGATGCTGAAGCTATGTATAATTTAGCTCTGCTTTATAAAACTGAACTCAAAGACTTTAAAAAAGCAGAAAAATATTACCTGATGGCTGTAGAAAAAGAGCATGCTGGAGCAATGTATAATTTAGCTCTACTTTATGAAACAGAATTCAAAGACTTTAAAAAAGCAGAAAAATATTACCTGATGGCTGTTGAAAAAGAACATGCTGGAGCAATGAATAATCTCGCTCTGCTTTATCAAACCGAATTAAATGACTTTAAAAAAGCTGAAAAATATTACCTGCTGGCAATTGAAAAAGAATGTTTTGAGTCATTGAATAATCTCGCTTTGCTTTATGAAACAGAATTCAAAGACTTTAAAAAAGCAGAAAAATATTACCTGATGGCTGCTAAACATAAACATAAAGGAGCATGGAATGGATTAGCATGGATGTATTTTGAAAATATTCTGGATAAAGTAAAATCCTTAGAATATGCTAAGAAAGGGTATAAAATAGAAAAATCCATTTATATTACACATACTTATGCAATTATACTTTTATGGAATAATAAAATTGAAGAAGCCTTAAAAATCTCTAAAGATTTCATGGAAAATAAAGAAACTTATGGGAAATTCCCAAAAGATATCAGGCTATTTCTTATGCTGTTAATTGCAAAAAAACAATATCATTCATCTTTAAAAATCTTCAATGAAAACCCATTTCAACTGAAAGACAGGTTTAAGCCGTTGTATTATGCATTAATGTATTTCCTGCAAAAGGAATATCCGAACGAATATATAAAAATGGGAAAAGAGCTTAAACAAACAGTAGATGAAATAATAGAAGAAATAAATAAAATGGCAGAGGATTATAAATAATATTTTTTTTATAAAACCCCTTCGAACTTTTATCTCGTTCCTATGCTCCTGCGTAGGAATGATGAATCAGACGCTCCAGCGTCAAAAAATCTATTCCTCTTTGGTTTTGACGCAGAGCATTAGAGTATTGTGTTCTCACGCAGGAGCGCAGAAACAAGAATGTCTTTGTGCCTGAGTTTTAAGAATGATAATTTTTTATTTGACACTAAACACAAAGATTTAATCAATAATCAAAATCAAATTTTGGAGGAAAATGATGATTGATTTTTCGTTAAGCAGCAGGCAGCAGGAAATTAAAGAAAAGTATCGTGATTTTGTGGAAAAATGGGTTGTACCGAATCGTATGAAATATGATGAATCCTGCGAATTTCCGTGGGAGATTGTTAAGGCGGCTTATAAAGAAGGTTTGATGAATGGTGCTATTCCCGAGCATTTTGGAGGGAATGGTTACGGAATTCTGGAAGGTGCCCTTGCATCGGAAGAATTGGGCGCAGGTTGTATCGGTATTGGAATTTGTATAGATGCCAACACATTAGCACTCACACCTTTGCTTCTTGTAGGAAATGAGGAACAGCAGAAGAAGTATTTTGGCTTAATAATGGAAAAACAGGGTGTAGCGGCTTATTGTCTTACTGAACCGAATGCAGGTTCGGATGTTGCGAGTATCAGTTCAACAGCTATTTTGAAAGGTGATAAGTATATTCTGAATGGTCACAAAAGATTTATCACCAATGGTGAAGTGGCAACCTTTCATACGGTTTTTGCATTAACGAATCCGGAAAAAGGTGCCAGAAGTCTTACTCCTTTTATTGTACCAACCGATTTGCCGGGAGTTGAAATTGTATCTAGACTGAATAAAATGGGTCAGCGAGCTTCTGTACAGAACGAAATTAAATATCATGATGTGGAGGTTCCGGTTGAGAACAGGCTGGGTGGTGAAGGTCGTGGATTTATCGTAGCAATGAAAACATTTGACAGAACCAGAACCGGTGTGGCAGCATTAAGTCTGGGCGCAGCCAGAACAGCTTATGAAATCTCAAGAGATTGGGCGAAGAAAAGGATCCAATTCGGAAAACCAATTGCAGCGAATCAGGCAATTGCTTTTATGTTAGCAGATATGGCTACAGAAATTGAAACAGCCAGAATGCTTACCTGGCGAGCAGCCTGGGCGTATGATACAGGTCAGAAAGATATTTCGATTCTTTCAGCGATGTCCAAGATGTATGCTTCCGATGTGGCTATGAGAGTGGCTACAAATGCTGTTCAGGTCATGGCTGGAGAAGGTTATTCCAAGGATTATCCGGTAGAAAAAATTATGAGAGATGTGAAACTTTGCCAGATCTATGAAGGTACAAACCAGGTACAAAGATTGGTTATTTCTAAAGGTATAATGAAGTAAATTTTGAGGGAGTAGCTTTCCGAAATTTATCTTTGAGAATTTCTTTATAAGAAATTTCGGAAAGTTTTATGGCAAAAATAATTGATTTTTCTTTGAGTTTTGGTGCTTTTTTACTTCTGAGACCACAAAGCAAGGCGATTTCCTTCGGTATCCAGAAACCAGGCAAAATGACCAAGCTCTTCGGTTATAAGAGTTTTGGGTACAACAATCTTTCCTCCAACCGGTTCAATTCTATTCAAAATTACTTGCAAGTCTTCCCCACCATTAAGATAAACGATCGTTCCTTTATCACCGGGTTCATGTCCTTTTCCTTTCACAATTGCTCCGCTGCTTCCCCCTTTTTCGGTCAGGAAAAAACCCATTAGATCATCACCCATTTTTTCATCTTTGATCTCTGTTTGAAGAATTTCACTGTAAAATTTTTTGGCTCTAACAAAATCATTCACAGGAATCTCGAACCAGACTATTAAGTTTTCCATCTTTTCCTCCCATAAAAATATTATTGCATTTTGATTAAGATATGATTAAACATTTCAGCTTCACTCCATTGGTTCAATTGAATCAGACTTTTGTTCAACCGTGACAGATTGAACCAATTTCTAAGAACTTTCCGAAATTTATCCGGTAGTTGCCGGAATTCCTCCGTAAAAAAGTTTCGGAAAGTTTATACTCAAATTCAATCCTTTGTGTCTTTGTGACTTAGTGGTAAAGTCTTCTTTATGGGAATATGAATATCCATCTTTGATTCCAGATCACCGAATTTGAAGCGAGAATCATACCATTCGATTTCATCACCTTCAGCAAGTTCATAATCACTTTCCTCTAACCACGTATTATAGATATAATCATACGTTTCACTGAGATTGTCCAGAGTACCTTTGTGAGTGAAAACAGCACATAAACAAGCTGGAATGTTCCTGAAAACCATTCCTTCGGGAATCATACATCCGGCTTTCAGGACTTTGCAGGCAAGATAGGAAAATTCAGTGTTTTCATCAAAATCAGAAATACCTTCATTAAGGCAAATCCCAAGTGAACATTCTGGAACCACAAACTCAAAGATTTCGTTTTCGCAAGCCAGAAAATCATTCCATAACTGAGGAATTTTATTTTCCTTCATGGTTGTCCTGATGAGCATACCGACAACTTTTAATGCTGCTCGTTCTGTAATTATAACTTCCATAATTTCCTAAAAATTGCTTCTATTAAATATGATTGATGTGTTTCTCTTTTTGGAAATTTCTTATGAATTAGGATTATTCGTCGTCGTCAAGATCTCTCAATTCATTCAGAACGATTTCTTGCTTGCGATTGGAGAGTTCGTCCAGAACATTCCGAGATTCATTCATTGCAGGTGAGCGTTCAGGTTTTTTCTGGGGTTGAGGGTTAAATATTTTTGTTATCTCAGCTAATTTTGCCTTAACGCTGGATTCAGAAATTTTTAATCTATCTGCAATTTCAATCTTGTAGCCATCACAACAAACGTAAACTTTTAGAAATTCCCATTGCTCAGCAGTTAATTGTGAAAAACCTTCTTCTTCAAATTTTCCTTTGATGGATATATCACAATCCGGACAATGATATTCAGTGATTTCTAAGGTGGATTTACAAAAAGGACATTCTTTTAATTTTTTACTCATAACACCTCCTTTTATCTTTCAATGAAATTACTAATATCAATTTTTATGTCAAATACAAAATTTAGAAAACTGATATTTCAAAAGCTCTTCAAAAATGGAGACACTGTTTAGCTCACGGATTTTCACGGACAGACACGGATAAAATAAATTAAGTTAAATATATGTAAAACCCATAAATCTATTAAAAAAATATCAGGATTATTTATGGAAATTATCTTAAAAAAAATCTTTGTGTCTTCCTGCCTTTGTGGTTAAATGGTCTCAAATAAACACGATAAGTTAAATAAAAATCTTGACTCGAAAAAAGGTTATTTTTTTTTAGCTGTGTTGTTTGAGATTGATGGAAAATGAAGCTACTCGCTTCTACCTTGCGGTTTCACAAAAGTTAGTTGCTTAACTTGAATACTTGTAAGGTTTTGAAAAGAATAATAGTAATTGAAATATTATTTTAATATATTTTAAGCGGGTGGATTTCCATCCGCTTTTTTCGTTGAAAATAAAATTATTAGGGAGGTTCTTATTTCGATAAGAATACGAAGAGGTAAAGCGAGAATAAATCCGACAGTGCTCAAAGAGAAAATCAATAATCAAATCAGGGCAAGATCAGTCAGGTTGATTTCCGAGAAGGGAAACCAGGTTGGCGTTATATCTCTGGCAGAAGCTTTATCTGTTGCTGAAAAAGCAGGATTAGATCTGGTTGAAATCTCTCCAAATGCAAATCCGCCTGTTTGTAAAATTATGGATTTTGGACCGTATCATTACCAGAAAGAGAGAAAACTCAGGGAATCCAGGAAAAAGCAACATGTTGTTCAAACCAAAGAAGTTAAATTCGGACCCAATACGGAAGAACACGATTATAACTTCAAAAAAAACAATGCTTTAAAATTTCTGAAACAACACAATAAAGTGAAATTTACTGTAAGATTTCGCGGCAGACAGCTTGCACACAAGGATATTGGTTTCAAGCTTCTGGATAGAATAAAAGAAGACCTGAAAGATTTGATAGAAATTGATAGTCCAGCAAAAAGCGAAGGCAGAACCATCTCGATGATCGCTTCACCCAAGAAAGATATTGATATAATCTTAGAAAAATTCAATATAGAAGAAGAATAAAATAAACTGATTTTTTTATCAGGTTAAAGAACAAATATTTTTAGAAAAGGAGGAAACAATGGAAATGACACCATTACGAACTTTGATTTCGCTTTATATCTCGTTTGCTCATTTGAGCGATGATGTCCTCGCCAAAGAGGAAATGAATTCCATCTTAAAGAAAATCATAGAATGGGTTCCGGAAGAAAACCCGGATACTGTTACTAAAACTTTCAAAGAAGTTTATGCACAGTATCATACATTTGATTCTTATCAGGATTGGATAAAGATACTTAAGGAGTCGGTCTCTTCAGTAAGAAAAATGTTTGATGATAAGGAAAAATTTCTCACAGTTTTAAACGACCTTGTAGAAATCTCC
>CAYWPW010000146.1:0-5538 GCA_964460095.1 uncultured Candidatus Cloacimonadota bacterium | reverse complement strand
AATTCAAAGTAAGAGAAAGTTTTTGCCGGATCTGTTTCATTTTGAATATAACCACCAGCACAGAAATCATCGTTTCCATCTCCATCAAAATCGCCAATCTGCAAATAATATGTGTTTTGTACAGGAAGCCTGTGAGTCCAAACCATTTCATATTCACTGTCTTCCATTTCATAGATGAGAACATCTCCGTCTTTGTCTGTGGCAATAATATCTAAAGAAAAATTATTATCAAGATTTCCGCAGGCAACAGCAATAAATTCATTCTTTATGAAGGTTGCGGTTTCATTCAAAAGGGTGTGTAACGATTCGAATGAATTATTGTAAATCGAGATAACTCTGCGAGTTCCGCTACCAATGGTTTTATTTTCTATCAGAGCTATTTCATCGAGACCGTCATTATTATAATCTAATAGACGACCACCATAAACCTGGTCATGCATCCACAAAAATGATTCGGAATAGTTCCCTCCTGTTTCAGTAAGTTCATAAAGTACAGACTTGTTATTTGCCAATCCGAGTACATTTAATAAACTATTTTCATGGATTATTCCAGCATCGAGAGGATAGAAATCGTTCTGGAAAATATATTCTGTAAAAAGCTGGTTGTTATCAAATTTAAAAATTTTGATTGATTCAGAATTATCGCTGATCTCTTTTGCGACAAATTCATTTTTTATACCATCATCATCAAAATCTATTGGTTCTTTTATTGGAATTAATTCGTTTTCCAGAACAGCTTGTTCATAAATGTTGGTATTGATGTAAAGATAGTCAATATCGATTGGAGAAGCATTTGCTATAGAAGTTCTCAGGTTGCTGATATTGGTTGCTTCCAAAGCGATTGTATAATAATTTTCAGGGATATTATCCGGCAGACAAATCACGTGAATCGAATCTGCGTAATTACTGAATGTTTCATAAGATTGTCCGGAAACCAGCTCGCAGGTTAGAGATAAATTCGTAACATCGTCAAAAACAGTTTGAACATAATATGAAGTAAACTCGTTATCATACCTTTTCATTTTAGCCAGATTTATCAATTCCGGCGGAGTTTGATCGATATGAACCGTCTGAATATAGCAGTAGCGCTTATTATCGTTTGTTACTACTTCCACTTTAATTTGATATGTATCATCCGTATCCGGCAGGTTGAAATGAGCAAGAAAGTCATTTTCTACCTGATCATAATAATATTCGGGAGTATTTGCATGAGTTTCAACATCAAACCAATCTAAAGCAGAAGGTGTTTCAGAAGATGTGTACATCACGAAATATCTGAAGAAATCATCTGCTTGAACAATTCCGATAATATCAAAATCTTCACTCATTCCGGCATTTTCAAAAGGAGAAGAAATTTCAATCTGTGGAAAGGAAGCTTCTGTAAGAAGAGCGTATGTATCTAATAATCCGTTTCCGTAGAAATTATCAAAACCGCTGTCTCCAAGATCGATGGCAGAACAGGCTAAACGAGAATGTACCTGTTCGAAATTCAGAGAGGGTTCTACAGAAAGCAACAAGGCAATACTTGCACTCACAAATGGAGCAGACATCGAGGTTCCGCTTTGAGCAGAGTAAAGATTATTTTCATCTTCACTGTATGTGCTGAGCACATTAATGCCCGGAGCTACGAGATCGAGCTGAGAACCGTAAGTGGAAAATGAAGCTAGGGTCTCATCTTCATCAACAGCACCGACAGAAATGGTTGTGGAAAATTTTGCCGGATACCAGATGCCGGATTCTCCGGTATTTCCGGAAGAAACAACAATTATGCTTCCTTTATCATATGCATAAAAGCAGGCGTCAGCAATAATTTGGGAGAAAGTTGGGCTTCCCCAACTGCAATTTATAACGCTTGCTCCCATATCAGCAGCATAGATTATGCCGGCAGCTGCATCATCATCCTGAAGATAACCTCCCATTCCTCCAATAGTCTGAAAACCGCAGCGAATCGGCAAAATTTTTGTGTTCCAACAGATTCCACTGATACCGAGATCATTATTAGTATCAGCAGCGATTATTCCGGAAACATGGGTACCATGATGAAGCTCATCGGAAGGATCGTTGTCCTGTCCGATATAATCTCCGGAAGCCATATAAGCGAGTTCAGGTGCATCTGTGAAATCCCAGCCATGCCAGTCATCAATGTAGCCATTATTATCATCGTCGATTCCATTATCAGGAATTTCATCAGGATTGATAAAAATGTTCGTTTGCAGGTCAGGATGACCAAAATGAATGCCGGAATCGATCACACCAACAATGATTTCGCTATTTCCGGTTGTATAATTCCAAGCCTGAGGAAGATTGATATTTTCAAAATTTATTTCCTGGTCAGGATATAAAGGATCATTTGGAGTCAGTGAAAATTCATTCAAGTAATTTGGCTGGATGTATTCTATTCCTGTAAAACGCAAATTTTCGATTGTCTGCCAATCCAGTTCTTCTTCAAAAGAAGCTGTAAAATATTGGTTTTGAAATTTATTTAGAATCGGTTTCAGGTTTTTTATTTTTTTCTCAGATAAAAAATCATCAAATTCATCTAAAGCAAATTTATTATTTGTAATCTCAATCGGAGAAGAAGTTTTAATTATCATTTCACGAGGTGTGAAATTCAAGCAATTCAGCAAGAAAGGAAAACAGAGAAACAATAAAATAACTTTAAATTTTTTCATAGATTAAGATCCTTTTTAAATTCTTCAAAATGAGATTGAATGATTTACTAATGAATCCATTAAATTCCCGACACATTGATTTTCTCCTTCCGAACTTTTCAGTTCGGAAGGCACTAACTCCAGAAGCTTCTGCTTCTCTCAATACCGGAGAAAACACTTCAAATCCTATTAGTTTCCGAAGCAGAAGCTTCGGAAAAAGCAAGTGGTGTCGAGTGTAATATGTAACCATGATTTAAAAGAGATAACTGATTCCTATCATATGAACATCATTGATATCTTCCACGAACGGAATGAAAGCATAATCGATAATGATTTTTTTAATTTTTATGCCGAAACCGGTTGTAAATTCTTCAGCATCATAATTGAATTTGTATCCTAACCTGATGTTCAGGATTTTGTTGTATTCAGCGTTCACTCCGAGAACTGCTTTCATCTCATCATCATCAGAGTGTTTGATAATTTTTAGTTCGGAGGAAATCTCTGCAAATTTAGGAGAAAATTTCTTGATAATACTGACTTCAGTTGAAATGGGAAGTTCAATGCTTTCCTCATTCATTTTGGAGGTTGTGCCCAAATGTTTTAAAGCTGCTGCGATTTTCAGATTTCTGATCGGCGTGAGATAAGTATATCCCAGATCAACTGACAAACCGGTGCTGGAAGCTGTGTCGATCTTTTCGTAAAGTCCGTAAAGATTAATTCCAATGTAGTGATCCGGAGTTAATCTATAACCTGAGCCAATAATGAAATTCAAATCGATGGGATGGAATTCGCCAATATTAGTTCCCATATCATCATAACTGTCGATTTTCCCATAATCAAGATATCTGTAAGCAATGCCGAACGAGGATTTTCCTTGAGATTTCAGGTAAGCGATGCTGTTTATGGTGGTATCAAAAATCCAGTAGTTTTGCGTCATTGAGAGTACGGTGTTTTTATTCATTAAACCGGCACACGGATTTTCAATGAAACTGAAAGCATCTGAGGAGAAAAAAGCACCGGTTCCACCTTGAGCAGCAATACTTGTCCCGGAGATTATTTTCAGTATCTGGAATCCGCGGTCTCCTTCTGTCTCAGCCAAAAGAGTTATCATCAAACCTGCAAAAAACAGGAGTAATATTATTTTTTTCATTTGTCCTCCAAAAATTTATTTTTACTTCAATGATTCTGCAAAATGGAAGAAGGCTGTCTTTCTGAGGAAATCTTCGAAGATAATTCTAACGAAGAATCTCATTATAAGCGGAGATCCTTCGATGGAAAAGCAAGAAGAATTTCTCAGGATGACAAAAAACACTCTATTTTGTAGAATTCATTATTTTTACTTTTTGTTCTATTTTTCAATAGCAAATTTCTTCTTTAGAATTTCTCCTTTTGCTTTGATTATGGCAAAATACACACCGGAAGCAAGTTTGTCCGCATCGATGAAAACGCCGGTTTCCATATTCTTTTCACAGAAAACATTTTTCTTAAAAATCCTGTTTCCGGCAATGTCAAATATTTTTATTTTAACTTCCGTGTTTATGCTGGTCATTATTTTCAAAGTGATGGTTTTATTTTGAACTTCACCCTTATAAATGCTGCTGTCAAAAATGTTGCTCAAGGGATTTGGATAGAAATATGTGTTTTCTTTGATAAAGACTCCGCTGTTTTCATAAGGATCTACCGGCAGTTCACCCAGATGTGATGCTGTTCTTTGAAGATTGGCAAATTCGCTGAACCAAACAGGTTGTTCGATATTTTCGTTTCCTGCGGGGGAATATCTGAAAACAGTACCGTTATTTCCTGAAATGAAAAAATAGTTCTCTTCTTCATAATCCACTGAATCTGCATAAGGTGCAAAGATAGGATAAGTTAAACTGCGATCACTGAACGAAACAGGATAATTCAGCTTTATTTCAAAATTATTGTTATTGATATTTTCCCAGGCACAGAAACGGTTCCGAGACATATTTCCAATAATTTCCAACTCATTATCAGCATCGATATCAAAAGCTAATATTCCTGCTGTGATATAGTTGGAATCCGGGGAAGCAATCTCGTTTTTGGGTTTGGAAATTGCACCATTCATTTCAATGACTACAAATCCGTTTTCTCCTCCAATCAGAATATCTAAAAATCCATTTGCATCAACATCTGCGATGGACGGAATAGAAATAGCTGAAAGCGGAATTTTTACAGGAAAATTATTGAGAATCTCACCATTTTGCTTGAACACATAAATCAGCGTATCGGAAGTTGTGATGATAATCTCATCCAGATTATCGCGATCAATATCTGCCAGAACAGCAGCTAAAATCTGTAAACTATCAGTAGTTACATCATTCAAAGCATCTAAATCTGAAGAAGAGACATCATTATTTTCCAGGTTAATTTTTTGTAGTTTAAAAAGCAGAGATTCATCCTGATTTATGGAATACAGGAAATTATTTTTAAACATCAGGTTGGAAGCAATTTTAGTTTCCAGAAAATTAATGATGTTAATCTGCTCATAATTTTCATCCATAATTTTAATTTCACTAGAGAATATTTCATTTCCAAAACTATCAATTTGATTCAAAGGAGCAAAAGCTCGACCCAAACTATTTTGATCAGGATTTATGACTACTGAACCAGCCCAGCTTTTATTAGTTTCTATAAAAAGAGTATTCTGAAAATCAGGAAGAGAGAAGTTTATTTCATAAAGAGCAGTGAAAACACCATTCGGAGAAGTGCACGGAAGTAAAAAGCTATTATTATTTTCATCATAAGAATAGAATTCAGTGAGATTAACTGCAAGACTAAGCCAGATTGGGAATCCATCCAAAAGTTCGTTATCTTTCCAAACATTTATTTTTCCGTTTGGCATGGGATAGAAAATCTCGTTTCTACC
>CAYWPW010000145.1:0-5587 GCA_964460095.1 uncultured Candidatus Cloacimonadota bacterium | reverse complement strand
AAAAAATCGAGCTTCTTTTTTTAAGATGAACAAATAAGTCTATACTACTGAAACTTGAACGGCTCTCATGCCTTTATCAGTTTTTTCAGTTTCAAACTGTACTTCTGCACCTTCAGGTAGTGATTTATAACCATCACCTATAATACTTGAGTGATGAACGAAATAATCCTTTCCATCTTCAGATGAAATGAATCCAAATCCTTTTTGTTCATTAAACCACTTTACTGTGCCTTGAGACATACTAAACTCCTTGATTTTTTTATGGGATAAATCCCATGCGAAAAAGTCTAAATACTGCTATGTATATTCCCTATAATTAAATTGGGTAAAATAATAGAAGAATTAATTACACTTAATCATTGTGTGCCAGATAATTTTTCGCTAATTTATTGTCAACCTGTTAATTTTTTATAGTAATTAGTTTGGCATTATTTCACATACACTGTTTTAATGTTAACAAATTCCTTTATTCCGTAATGCGAAAGTTCTCTGCCAAAGCCGCTTTTTCAACAGCAGCAGTTGCATGTAAAAAAGTTGTATCAAAAATAGGAATGTCCACATCTTCTTGTTTGATGAGAAGAGGAATCTCGGTACAACCTAAAATAATTCCTTCAGCACCTTTTTGGATAAGGCTATTTATAATCGAAATAAATTCTTTTTTTGATGATTCTTGAATTTTTCCCAAAGCCAATTCATTGAATATCACATTTTGAATCAGGTTTCTTTCTGAAGCAGCAGGAGTAATTGCATCTATTTCGAAATTACTTTTCAGTCTGTCTTTGTAAAAGCTCTTCTCCATTGTTGTTGTCGTTCCTAATAGCCCAACCTTTTTTACACCTGATTTCTGAATTTCCTTTCCAGTTACATCGATAATATTCAAAATGGGAATGTTGATATTGTTTTGAACCTGTTCATAAACTATATGTAAAGTGTTTGCACAAATCAGCAGAAAATCTGCTTCAGCTTTTTCGAGTTTTAATGCGATTTGAGTGATGAATTCAGCTAACTTTTTATTGTCTCCTTTTATTTGAATTAGTTCTTCAAAATCTAAAGAATACAATAATATTTTTGCAGAATGGTTTTTTCCCAGTTTTTCTCTTACAGTTTCGTTTATTATCTTGTAATAAAGCTGAGTGGATTCCCAGGTTGTTCCACCTATTAGTCCGATTGTTTTCATTTTTCTTTCTTAGCAAATAGAATTGCTATTCCTTTAACAATCAGCAAACTGAACAGTAATGTCGGCAAGATTTCCGGTTTAATACTTATCACAAATTCATGAATATAACCCAAAATTCCAATCCCCAGAATTGGAATTCCATCTGAAAAACGTCTTGAAATCATATTCAACTCCTTTTTTGGTTTGAGAATGATTCTGCATAATAAGAAATGTATGTCTTTCTGAGGACATCTTCGAAGAATTTTCTTACGAAGAATCTCATTTTGAGCGGAGATCCTTCGATGGAAAAGCAAGAAGAATTTCTCCAGTCTTCGCTCGCTTCGACTTGGCAAGCAGGATGACAAAACACTCAATTTTGAAGAACTCATTAAAGTCAACCGTTGTAAAGATCAACCTGCATTCGCAAAATTTTAAATCAAACACTCAGTCAGATTTTAATCCGGCAACTGACTGAAACCTGACACGGTTTTATTAGAATAAAAATAAAAAATTAATCAATAATTAAATCCGCAATCAAGCTCGATTGTATTACATAACGGACAAAACTAATGAATATATAAAAATCTCTTTATACTCTTTTTAGGAGTTTTTTCAAATTCTTCAGGATAAAGTTCAATCTTGGCAACAGTCATATATTTTGGAAAATGATTATTCATCAATCTGAGATTTTCCTTCATTTTCATATCTAATTTCTGTTCATCGATTCCTGTAGTATCTACAGCTTCCAAATCCGGATAGACCAAAGCGACCAATTGTTTATTTCGTTCAATCACAATAGATTCCTGAACATAAGGAAGATTATTGAGAAATGCTTCAATTTCTTCCGGATAGATATTTTGTCCTGAAGAACTTAAAATCATACTTTTACATCTGCCTTTGATGAATATCGTATTTTCCTTATCAATGATTCCCAGGTCACCTGTTCGCAACCATCCATTTTCCAAAGCATTTTGGGTAGCTTCAGCATTTTTATAATAGCCAAACATCACATTCTCGCCGCTGACCATTATTTCACCCACAATATTATATTGGTCTTTAGAATCAATTTTTACTTGCATCCGATCCACGATTTTTCCGCAGGAACCTTTTTTAAATTCATTCCAATCAGTATAGCTTATTAAAGGTCCGCATTCAGTCATTCCATATCCGATAGTATATTTGAATTTAATTTTTCTAAGAAATGTTTCCACTTCATTGTTTAATGCAGCTCCACCAATCACGATTTCATAGAAATTTCCACCGAAAAATGCAGTTAATTTTGCATTTATTTTCTGGTTAATTCTTTTCTCGATAAAAGGAATTTTCATTAGAATCTTAATGAGTGTTTTATTCAATGTTGGTTTGATTTGCTTTTTGTAAATTTTTTCAATAACCAGTGGAACCGTTAAAATCAATCTTGGTTTGATTTCGCTAAAAGCTTTAATCAAGATTTTTGGAGAAGGAATTTTTCCCAGAAAAGTAATATGACATCCAATTATGAAAGGATAGAGAAATTCAAAAACGCAGCCAAAAACATGAGCAATCGGCAAGAAGGAAACGATATTATTTCCAGCATTCAAAGGCATATTTGAACGAGCGAAAACGATGTTGGAAGCCAGGCTGTTATGAGGAAGCATCACACCTTTGGAAAAACCTGTAGTTCCTGAAGTATAAATAATTGCAGCTAATTTATCATTAGGAATTTTCTCCAAAACGAAATTTTCAGCATTAAGTTCATTATCAAATTTTTCCAGATATCGTTCTTTAGCTTTCTGAACAATTTGCAGCATATTTTTCTTCTTTTGAAAAAGGATAGAAAAATCATTCAGGGAAATTACTGCTTCTAAATTAGGCATATTTGAATCATCCAAATTTTCATAAAGACTATCTTCGGAAAAGAAAAAAATCGAATCGGAATGATTGACAATATGATGCACATCATCCGGTTTGAAGTCTGGTAGGATAGGAACGATAATAGCTCCGTAGGTGACTGTTGCCAGATAAGTGATTGCCCAGTTCACGGAGTTTTTTCCTAAGATCGAAATTTTATCATCTTTTTTGATATGACTCTTCTGAAATATATGGTGTAAATATAAGATTTTATCAGCAATTTGAGAGTAATTTAATGTATCACTTTTATAATTGGAAAAGGCTGGTAAATCCCAATTTGCTTTGATGCTGTTTTCTAAGAATCTAACTAAGTTTTCTTTAAGCATAACTCCTCCATTAATAAAAAATAATTTACTTTTTTGTAAAAAGCTGAATATTATTAAATTAAGATTAGAACGACCTGCTGGTCGATAAGACACTCGCCCTGGCAGAACGATTTACAAGAATCTGATTTCACGAAAAATCATAAATTCCCAAGCTTAAATCCAGCTCTCCAAGAATAATCATTTAAATCTGAAAAATCTACAAAATCCGATTCAACATCTTTGACGAATCTTTTACTCAAGCCAAATTCAATGTGAAAAATATCAGTCATACTTAAAACTACGTGAGCACCCGGTTCAACAATAAAAAAGTGATCGTATTTCCCGCATTTCAGTCCACCATAACCAAGAAGAGAATAAACTGAAAAATGAATCAATTCGTCAGGGAAAAAAATATATTCCAATTCCAAACCACCGTAATTCATAACTGTTTTATTGGTTTGTACTTTAATTTTAGTAAGCTGTGAGTAATATCCCAGTCCTACAACATAACGTCTGTTACCCATCCAGCCAATTCTTCCACCCAGAGAAAATGCAATATTATTAGCAATAGTAGTTAACTGAGCAACAGGTCCCAGAAACCAGCCGTGCTCTACATAATAAAATGATGGAAAGATTCCGAAAGTCTTTTCATCACTGATAAAAATACTTCCTTTTGCAAACAGGGGTGTTAGAAATAAACTGATGAGGAAAATTAAAAATATTTTACGCATTTTTTATCCTACCTGATTTCTTTTGTCAGATTTATTTTATTTGAAAAAATGTGCAAGTCATTTGAGATTTTTTCCTTTTTCATTTTAAAATGTTCGATTACACCGAACATAGTTTGTGATTTTTCAACAACTTCGTAACCGAGTTTTTTATAAAAAAATACAGCATTTTTTCGAGCATTCAAGATAATTGATTTTGCACCTTTTTCTGTCAATTTTTTCTCTAAAGCTTTCAGTATTTGAATTCCAACTCCTTTTCCCTGAAAACCTTCTTCCACAGCCATATAGCGTATTTGTGCTTCAGTTTGGGAATTAAAATGTCCTCGTCCGCAACCAACAATTTTATCGTTAATACAAGCGATAATGTGAATGCTCTGATCTTCTTTATCATCTTTTTCGCTACCAACAGGTTGATTCCAGGGTTGACGTAAAATCCTCCAACGAAGGTTATAGTATCGTTCGAATTCTTCTTTTGTTACAGGTTCTCTAATTTTTATGTCGAGTTTTGTCATTCATGTTTTCCTTTTCAATATCTCAACATATCCAGGAAACTTTCAATTCTCAGTTTGGTTCTTTCGTCCAGTTCTCCCGGTTGATCTCCTTCAATTGTGAGAATAGGAATATCGATATATTTTTTAATGAGGATATTATCGATCTGGCGATGACAGAAAGATTGTGAATAACTGATCACGGCATCGAGTTTGCGTTTTTTTATTTCGATTTGAATATCTTTTAATCTATCAAAAACAGAGTATGGATAAGTGTATCTAAGATATTGGTCGGTAAGATTTTTTTCTAAATACGGCATGCTGAATTGACGCTGAATTTCATTGAAAACAACATTAACTTCGTGTTCCAAAAGGAAATCGTAGAGATTGCTGATTATAGGAGGAACTCCAAGAAATCCAAA
This sequence comes from uncultured Candidatus Cloacimonadota bacterium, assembly GCA_964460095.1. Lineage (GTDB taxonomy): Bacteria > Cloacimonadota > Cloacimonadia > Cloacimonadales > TCS61 > JABMPU01. Next base: position 598 of record CAYWPW010000145.1, on the reverse strand, counting down.
CCTTAAATTAAATTTCATTGGTTTTCGCTTTTCAACTTCAGTTATGAAATCATCCAAACGTTTTTCATAATCATCTGGATTTCCATTAAAATCGGATGAATTCACCAACCAGAGATGATTTTCATAACCTGTAACTTTGTTTTGAAAATGAGTAAGTTCATCGAGGTAGTTTAATTTTTTTCTAATTTTATCAAGCCGTTTTTTCACTACCAGAACCTGTTGATGTTCAACCTTAAAGTACTCTTCGAGTTTTTTAATTTCTCTTTTCAATTCCAATTTGTTCCGATAATAAGAAAAGGAAAACGGGATTACTTCTATTCCATTATCTTTCAAGGTTGCCATCAAAGAATGAGTGTTCGAACAATCTCCTTCCACCACCCCAATAATCGTATTGATTTCTGAATCAAGCACTACACTATACATTCCTTTTATCCAACTGCAAATGTTTCGAGGATAACCTTTGAATTCAGCGTCTTCCACGAATTTCTTGGCATTTCCAGTGATGAAAATATTGTTGAGATCAACGGGAGTGTGGCCTGCAGCAAAAATTATTTCCACAGGGAAACTTGTTGTAAAGCCAATTTTCATTACATTTCCT
>CAYWPW010000144.1:0-5602 GCA_964460095.1 uncultured Candidatus Cloacimonadota bacterium | reverse complement strand
ATATTAATCCTATTGAATCCTTTCACACTATAATTCAAGGAAGACTAATTGATATTGGAAATATTAGAGGTTATGATACTTTTTCTCCTGATAAATCTAAAAAATTCAATGAAAAAAGATTAGACTCATATACTACTGTAACTAAATGTCCTGAATTACAATTCACTGATTACAATTCATTAAAGCATATTGATGTAGTTTGGTTTCGTAGAGCTAACAATCATTATTATCCAGAATATGCTTTCGAAGTAGAATTCTCAACCGGTGTTTGGTCTGGATTTGGACGCTTATCCACTCTTCGTGAATATCAAACAAAATTATATGTAATAACTCATGATTCAAAGAAATACAATCAAGTTGCAAATTCTTTTCCAGAAATGAAAAATAGAATAATGAATATCATACCCGATAAGATTGGATTATTATATTCAGCAGAGAAGAATCTTATTCAGATGAGAAGAGATTTTCAGCTTTAGGAGAATTTATGGAGCCTATAAACAGAAATGATTTAATGTTTTATATTACAAAAGACATGATCCAAGAAGAAGTAATCAAGTTAGGTGTACTCGAGATGGATAGTACTGAATTACTTGAAGTTAAAGATTTAATAGAATGGGGCATAACTACTGACTTAGACACAATAACATCTACCGCAATTGAGACTGTTTTAAATAGAAGAATAAAGGAACAACCATGAAAAAACCGTTTATCTTTTTCCTTTTTTCCTTTTTCCTTTTTCCTTTTTTCCTCTTCGCATCTGAAGTAGTTTCGGTCGAAATTCCGGTAGTTGTTCCCTTCACTCTTGAGCCTTACGCAACTTTCGATTACGCTGAAATCGATGAATCGTCTGCTATTATCAAAAGCAGGATTTGGGAAAATGTATATTGGACCTTGAACGATTCTGGGGATGAATCGCGAATATTTCCGTTTTCAAAAGATGGAAAAGTATTGCGGGCAGAATGGTACAAAGAAGAAGCAGGAGTTTATATTCCCAATGCAGTGAATGTAGATTGGGAAGAAATGGCAACTGATAATGATGGCAATATCTACATCGGAGCTTGCGGAAATAATGACAACATGCGACGTGATCTGGCGATTTATATTCTCAAAGATCCATATCCGCTTTTCACCGGCAAAACCAGGATTTTCCAAACCATAAATTTCTTTTATCCGGAGCAAACAGAATTTCCTGCTGATCCAAATAATTTCGATGCTGAAGCAATTTTCTGTGCTTTCGATAAAACTTACCTTCTTACCAAAAACAGAGCGGATACAAACACGTCCCTTTATCGTTTCGATTCCTTAGACCCATTAATAGACAATCCTGTCACAAAACTCGGAACATTTAATATCGGCGGAATGGTTACAGCTGCTGATGCAACTGCTGATGGAATGAAATTAGCAGTTCTGACATATACTGCAATCTGGCTTTTTGAAAGCGAAACAGACGATTACTTTCATGGAAAAATTTTCTGGTTACCAATAAGTGCAAAACAATGTGAAGGAATCTGTTTTGACGATGAAGACACTTTGATCATCACAAACGAACAAATGGAATTATTTGAAATTCCTTTAGAAGATTTAATCAGAATAAAATAGGGAGAAAATTTTGAAAAAGATTATTGCTTGTTGCGGTATTATTTGCAGCGAATGTCCTGCTTATATTGCTTTCAAAAACGATGATGATGATTTAAGGAAAAAAACTGCAAAACAGTGGTCAGAAGAATTTAAAGCAGATATAAAACCCGAAAATATTAATTGTGTGGGATGCAATGTAGAAGAAGGAATTCATTTCAGCCATTGTTTCGAGTGTGAAATCAGGAAGTGCTGCCAGGAAAAAAATATTGAGAATTGTGCTTTATGTGTCGAGTTTCCCTGCAAGAAAATTTCAGATTTTTTCAAATTTGTTCCGGATGCAAAAACTATGCTTGAGAAAATCCGTAATAAATAGGTTCTGTCTATCCTAACTCCTGATTACGAACATTGAAAAAATACCAAACAAGAATATTTGATTTATAAATTAATGGATATAAATATTGAGTCAGCCAGGTCTTGATCTTACCAAAGGCAATTTACTAAAAAATCTTGTTAGATTGGCAGCGCCAATCGTTTTTTCCAATTTCCTGCAAACGTTCTACAATTTAACTGATGCATTCTGGTTGGGAAAATTAGGTGAAAACGCACGTAATGCAGTATCAGTAGCAGGAATGACCTTTCCGTTAGTTTTCTTTCTTTCTTCTTTTGGATTCGGATTTGTTGTGGCAGGCACTTCATTGATTTCGCAATACAAAGGTGCTGGAATGCACGAAAAAATGAAAGAAGTTGTAGGGCAGTTCATTTTAATTTTATCGATTTTTTCTGTGATTTTCATTCTCGGTAGTTTCATTTTTTTAGACCAAATTCTCTATTTACTGCAAACACCTTCCGAGATTTATCTTAGTGCAAAAGAATACATTTCAATTATTTTATCCGGCATGATTTTTATGTTCATCTTTCTTTCTTATCAGAGCTTTTCACATGGTTTGGGAGACACGATTTCTCCGATGAAAATCCAGATAATTTCAGTTAGCATAAATGTTGTTTTAGACCCTATTTTGATTTTTGGAATCAGCTTTTTTCCCAGGATGGAAATCAAAGGAGCTGCTATTGCCACACTCATCGCTCGCATTATCGCAGCTTTAATTGCAATTTATTATCTTGTTAAGAAATCTCCTCACATACTTCCAAAAATGAAAAACCTGATTCCAGACCTGGAAATGATAAGAAGAATTTTAAAGATAAGTATTCCTGCTTCAATGGGATTTTCCATGACCAGTTTTGGCTTTTTAGTTTTGCAGGGATTTGTAAATTCTTTCGGAACTGTTGTGATTTCGATTTTCTCAATTGGCAACCGTATGATCGGACTTTTTATGATGCCTGCCATGGGAATCAGCAGTGCGCTTGCTTCGATAATCGGACAAAATCTTGGAGCAAAACAAATAAGACGAGCGGAAAAAAGTGTCTGGGTCGCCTTCAAGCTGACTCTGATGATTATGACAATTGGATGTTTTATTCTATTCTTCTTTGGAGCTTCTTTAACGCGATTTTTCATTAATGATGCAGCAGTAATCGAAGTTGGCAGAAGGATGTTCAAAGTTACTTCTATTGCGGCTTTTGTATTTGGGAATCTGTTCGTATTTATGGGAGTTTTCAATGGCTCGGGTCATACAAAACCTTCGATGATTTTGAACATTGCCAGATTGTGGTTTTTCCGTATTCCACTCGTTTTCATTCTTTCCGGCAAGATTATTTCTCTTCTATCAATCAAATGGAAATTTCTGCTTGATCTATTTTCTGAATTAGCTCAACCTTTATCAGCATTCCCGTATGATGCACTTTGGTGGTCCATGTTAATTAGTAATCTTTTGGCAAGTATCTGGGCTTATGCGATCTTTCGAAAAGGGAAATGGAAACAAGCAAAAATCTATTCATAAAAAAACCTCCGAAATTCGGAGGTTTTTCGTATAGCCAATTATTTGAAATCTATTTTTCTTCTACACCTTCTAAATAAACAAACATTTCTTCGGTTGTAACAAATTTATCGAAAAGAGCCAAAGCTTCTTGAAGCTGGGTATCTTCTCTGATAGCAATTTTATAGCTTTCCACATCATCAAATTTCTTTGCAATGATATTGCTCTCAATAGAATTCTTTATCCAACTGAATGAACTGTCAACTTCAGCTTGTTCCATCTCGATTCCTTCATTTTTTGCATATTCCAGGAAATCATCAATAATAGTCTCATCTGCTTCAAAATCTTCTGTGAGCGAATCCTCATTTTCTAACATGTAATCAACAGAGTAATTGAAGAAAGTGTTTTTCCTGCGAAATTCAATTCCCAGATCTGAAATCAAAGATTGCTCAATTTCGATATCAGGTGTGATACCTCCACCGCCATAAACGACTCTTCCGCTCTGAGTATAATATATTTCTTTCTTATTCTCTTCTTCAGCTTTTTCCTGTATTTCTTTGATTTCTTCTTGTGATAAATCACCATTTTTAACTCTTTCGTCTTTGAGTAATTCGTCATTTATATCTTTGTGAATGCATCTTCCGGAATTGATATAATATTTGGCAGTTGTAATTTTAATGCCATTTCCACCAGATAGCGGAAATAATCTTTGCACAGAACCTTTTCCAAAAGATGTTTTTCCTACCACTAAACCTCTATCCCAATCTTGAAGTGATCCTGCAAAAATTTCAGAAGCACTCGCTGAGGCTTCATTGATGAGGACAACTACCGGATAACCTGTACGAATTCTGTTGTATCTCGTAAAAAGTTCCGAATTTGCCTGTGGATTTCGTCCTTTTGTGAAAACAACCCTTTTATTTTTCCCGATAAATTCGTTCACTGTATTTACAGCTTCTGTTAAAAGTCCACCCGGATTGAACCTGAGGTCAATCAAAAGTCCGCGAATTCCTTCAGATTCCAACTCATCCAACTTTTCTCGAAGCTCTTCAGTGACGTGCGCATTAAAATGTCTAATCCTGATATAACCAATACCATTATCCATCTTAAACGCATAAGGAACACTCTTGATCTTGATAATATCCCGAATGATTTCAAACTCCAGTTCCTCATCCACTCCAGGTCGGAGGATTCCGATTATAACTTTTGTCCCTTTATCTCCCCGCATTCTCTTGATTCCTTCATCTAAAGACATTCCAACAATATCTTCACCATCGATTTTAACGATTTTATCACCGGAATGAATTCCCATCCGATAGGCAGGAGTTCCTTCGATAGGTGATACAACAGTAATGTAATCTCCTTTCTTATCAATGGAGATGCCCAGACCACCAAATTCACCTTTCGTATCTGTGGTAAATCGTTCAAAATCATCAGCAGTAAAATATACAGTATGAGGATCCATATCTTCGAGCATTCCTTTGATGGATGACTCGATTAATTCATCAATATCTACATCATCTACATAATTTACCCGGAGCTTGTTAAAAACTTCTACAAATAACTCGATTTTCTTATAAATATTAGTTTGATTAGGAGTTGTTTCAGCATCGATTTTAGCGGAATTGAAAAACAATAAACCAATGATAATCCAGCTGATTACTCCGACCGAAACTAATATTCTTCCTGTTTTGTTTAATCTCATTTTTGTTCTTTCTCCTATGATTTTATATTTTAGCACCTAACCCGAACTCACCCCAACCCCTCTCTTCAAAACAAGAGAGGGGCTAAAAGGATGAGACAAAGAAAGCAAAAGGTTATTTGAGAAGCAACATTTTTTTCATTGCTGATGATTTACCTGCAGAAAGCTTGTAGAAATAAATTCCTGATGAAACTGATTTATTGTTGTTATCAGTACCATTCCAGGTTACTGTATGTTGTCCAGCTGAGAGCTGACCAGCTGAATTGCTGACAAGCTGTTTTACTTTCTGACCTTTTATATTGTAAACGATAATGGAAACATTGGATTCTGAAGCAAAATCGAAAGAAATCGTAGTAATAGGATTAAACGGGTTAGGATAGTTTCTCAATTGAAAATTGTATATTGAATATTGATTATTTTCCACATCCACTGTTTCAATCATTGGAATTAGTAC
>CAYWPW010000143.1:0-5604 GCA_964460095.1 uncultured Candidatus Cloacimonadota bacterium | reverse complement strand
ACATACAAAGTTCAGTTGGTTTTCCTTGCCGCGCAATAGTGAAAGATTTTTTTGAAGATGTAAAAGCCGGGAACAAAAAACCGTTCCGTTGTCCCTGGAAATGCCTGAAAACCTGCGATTTCAAAACATCGTTGTATTGCATTGCTAATGCCTTGATGAAAGCAAAGATCGGTGAATTGAAGAATGGTTTCAGTTTTGCCGGAGCAAATGCTTGGAGGGTCGATAAAATAATCTCTGTTAAGGAATTGATGGATTCACTAGTGCGGGAATTTGAAATGGCAGTATTGAAAAGTAAACCGGTTTTTAATATGTAAATGATTGTCTTGATCGTTTTTTTCAAAGATAGATAATATTTCGTTACCAAGTTTTTATTGGAACAGAGAAATATGTTTCGAAAACTACCCACGAATTTATTCGTCGGGGGTGATAAAATAACAGAAAGAAATAACTGTTTAAATGGATCATTTTAGAATTTGTTGCTATTTCTCACGAATTCTTTGTCAGAATAAATATAACACTATAATTCTTATTGTTGCTATCACCCCATGTATTTTTTTGAACATCTATGTTATAAATACCTAATTGAAAAGAATTATTTTTCCCTTCTAATATTGCATGTTTTATGTCATTTGGAATATCAATGTTTGATGCAGATTTTAAAAGAATTCTTGAACATACAAACAACTTGTGATGAGCTTGAAAAGCAGATTCAATATTATATACGTCTAAGATAATTTTTAGAGTTTTGGTGGAGTACTCATCTCCTTCAACATGGTAAGAAATACTATTTGAGAAAATACTATCATCGGTTTGAATCATGGGTGAAGAAGCAAACCATTCTGACTGTAATGTTGGTTGATAATAACTAGTTTTTAAGCCCTCACTGATTAGAAAATCTTTAGCAATGTAAGGAGACCATCCATCTTTTAATGGTATGTCAGGGGGATTCTTTTCTATAGAAACCATCTTTAAAATTTGTTTTACAGTATTTCTTATGTCTTCTTTCGAGTTTGTATTATGCATTTGCATGAAGAAGGTCCATCGTTCTAATATTTTTATTCTAAAATTGAATTTTACTATCGAATAGACTTTTGCATATTTTTGAACCTTTGGATTTTTTATGAAATGTTTGATCCTTACAAAAGCTAGCTCATAAGTAAATAAGACAATCAAAACACAAATGAATGGTATGTAAAATAAAGAGAGTATTGGGGGTATAATAAAATCATAAATTGTTTTCAAATTTGTAAAATCACTAAAAAACGTAATACACATATATATGCTATAAATCATTGTAATTGATCCAATCAGGATTATAATAAGATTTAAAATGTTTTCTAAGATTATAAATTTCTTATCATTATGCGAAATAGCTAAAATTCCACCGATCAAAACATAAATAGGAACTAATAAAAATTCAATAAGAAAACTAAAAGTATAAAAAGAGACAACAAACTCTACAATTACAATAAGCTTAAGGTTATCAAGAATAAGGTTTTTCAAAAATTTGGGTTCATTTTTTATTGAATTAATCTTATAAATGGATAACGCTCCTACCGAAATAGCCCAAATGATGGTATTTTTAAACTGATGCGTTTTCCAAATTCCGATGTAGTAGAGTCCCCAGACTAACAATATAATATAAATAAGCATATAAAGATAAATGCTAAAAATCTTTGTTGAAAAAAAGCAATTAATTACTTTTTTAAAAGATGTTCGAATTTTTGTCGTCTTAGGTGAAAAAGCCACAAATATTGTAATTATCAATAACCAAATAGAAATAGCCAATTCTCTATTGTTTAAAATTTCCAATTTCACCTCACAACATTTCTAAGTGACCTTATTTAACAATAAATGATAGAAATAGTATTGTCCTGTCAATTCCATTTTTCGTAATCGATTTATTTGTAACGAAAAAGGGAGGTTCGTAAATTTATAAGTCTCAGGATTATCCCCTACAATTAGTTTTTATTGTTCGTTTGAGTTCGTTGTTAATCTACCACTCAAATTTTACATTCAATTGCCTAACAGCCAGAGTATCGTCCACACGACGAACTGGAGTGTTCAAGGGTGCGTTTTTCAATAGTTCAGGATTTTCCTCACACTCTTTGGCGATCTCGATCATAGCATTTATGAATTCATCCAATGTTTCTTTGCTCTCGGTTTCTGTGGGTTCTATCATCATTGCTTCCGAGACAATAAGTGGGAAATATATAGTAGGTGCGTGGAATCCTTTATCGAGAATGCGTTTGGCAATATCCAGTGTTTTGATGCCGTACTTTTCTTTCTGCCAATTACCGCTGGCTACAAATTCATGCATACAGAATGAATCCTTGAAAGGAATATCATAATAATTTTCTAATTTTTTCTGGATATAGTTAGCGTTGATCACTGCATTTTCTGCAACTCTTCTCAAACCTTTCGGACCCAGCATTTTAAGATAAATATATGCTCTAACATTCACTGCAAAGTTGCCGAAGAAGGAATGAACCTTTCCAAATGATGTTTTTTCGTGACCATAATCGAAGAAGTATTTATTATCTTTCTTTCCAATTAAGGGAGCAGGCAAGAATTTAATCAGATCTTCACGAACACCGATGGGACCTGCACCCGGACCACCACCGCCATGAGGAGTAGCAAAAGTTTTATGAAGATTGAAGTGCATGATGTCAAACCCATTCTCACCTGGTTTCACGATCCCCATAATTGCGTTGAAATTTGCACCATCCATATACATCAAGCCATCCACGCTGTGAATTATCTCTGCAATTTCCTCAACTTGAGATTCAAATAGTCCAAGAGTGTTTGGGTTTGTAAGCATGAAACCAGCGGTGTTTTCATCCACATGAGCTTTCAGATCTTCAATATCGACTAATCCTTTTTCATTGGATTTGATCTCTACCACTTCATAACCTGCCAAAGTTACACTGGCAGGATTTGTGCCATGAGCAGAATCAGGCAGTATTATTTTCTTCTTGTGAGAATTTCCTTTATAATCATGATATGCTTTCATAACTTTAAGACCGGTAAATTCACCGTGAGCACCTGCAACTGGCTGCAATGTTACATTTGAAAATCCGGAAATTTCTGCCAGATCTTTCTGAAGTTCATATAGAATTTCCAAAGCACCTTGAATGGTATCTTCATCCTGAAAGGGATGCAGGTTATTGAAACCATCGTTGCGAACTAGAGTTTCATTTATTTTTGGATTATATTTCATTGTGCATGAACCAAGTGGATAAAAACCCTTCTCAATGCAGTGGTTCATCTGACTCAACTCAAGGAAATGACGCATCATATCCAATTCGCTCACTTCAGGAAGTCTTATATTTTCTTTCCTGATGAATTTATTTGGAATACATTTGTTTAAAGAAATTTCCACATCATTGGTGGGAAGAGTATAACCTTTTCTGCCGGGACTGTTTTTTTCAAATATTGTTTTAGCCATTATTTCTCCTTTTATGTTTCCTTATTAGATCCCCCTGAGAAGGGGGAACAAAAGGGGGTTGTTTTAATTCTTTCTCTCGAATCTTTATTTGTTTTATCAAATATTCATGAACTCCCTCAAGATTACTCATGACATCATTGTTTGAATATCTTATGATTTTTATACCAATTCTATTTATAGATTCACTTCGTTGCTTATCATAACTCATTTGTTCATTATGACTTTCACCATCGATTTCAATTCCAAGCAAGAGTCTTGAACAATAAAAGTCTAAAATAAAATTCAGAATCGGTTTTTGCCTGAGAAATTTATAGTTCAATAACTCTCTGTTCCTTAAAATCTTGTACCACAAATTTGCTTCGGGAGCATTCATTTCTTTCCTGTTTTTTCGTGCATAACTTTTCAAATTTGTGTTATATGGATTATATTTCAATTCAAAAACCCCTCTTAATCTCCCCTTCTCAGGGGAGTTTTTAGCGGAAATTAGCGAGATAATTCCTTTAGAGAACTAATCAATTCATCCAAATCGCACTTCCTCTTCTTCTCTGTAACTGCAATTAGCAGCATATTATCATACCCAAATTGTTTCAGATCGATTCCCGGGAAAATATTTTCTTCTTTAAGTCTGGAAATTATCTCTTCTGCCGGAACAGGAGTTTTCATTGTAAATTCTTTGAAGAAAGCAGTTTCATAAGCCAGAGAGAAACCATCGAGTTTGCTTATTTCATCAGCCAGATAATGTGCTTTGGTTGTGCTCTGTACAGCAGCTTCTTTCAATCCTTCTTTTCCCATTAATGTCATATAAACCGTTGCTGCCAGATTGCATAAAGCTTCATTGGAACATATATTGGAAGTTGCTTTAGCCCTGCGGATATGCTGCTCTCGAGCCTGCAGGGTCAAACAATATGCTCTTTTCCCATCAGCATCCAGAGTTGCTCCCACAATCCTGCCGGGCATACTTCTTCCCAGCTTGATACTCGAAGCCAGAAAACCGAAAAGAGGTCCACCATAATTCTGGGAATTTCCCAACGACTGTCCTTCACCGACAACAATATCTGCCTTATATTCTGCAGGAGAGTTCAAAACAGCAAGAGATATCGGATCAACGCAAGTTATGAAAAGAGCTTTCTTGGAAGAATGAGTTATTTCTTCGATGGCAAAGGCATCTTCGATATTACCGAAGAAGTTTGGCGTTTGTAAAAGCACACAGCCAGTATTGTCATCAATTGCTTCTTTTAATGCATCGAGATCAACCAGACCATCTTTAACTGGAATTATAACATTTTCAATTCCCACGCCTTCAGTGTAAGATTTTATTACTTTCAGATAATTTGGATTAATCGTTCCAGCGATAACAGCTTTAAAATTTTTGGTTTTTCGAACTGCCATTAGAATTGCTTCAGCAGCAGCACTTGCACCATCATACATTCCTGCATTGGAAATCTCCATTCCGACAAGTTCGCAGATCATCGTCTGATATTCGTATATGTATTGCAAAGTTCCCTGGCTAACTTCTGCTTGGTAAGGAGTGTATGCAGAATGAAATTCTGGTCGCAAAATGATGTGGTCTACTGCTGCTGGAATAAAATGATCATAGATCCCACCGCCCAGAAATGAATTTGCCTTGGTTGTAGAAATATTCTTTGCTGCCAGTTCAGATATTTTGCGTGTAATTTCCAGTTCGGAATGTGGTTCATCTAAACAGCAGTCTTCTTTCAACAGGAATTTTTTGGGAATATTGGTCAGCAAGTCTTCAAATTTTTCCACTCCGATAGCTGCCAGCATCTCTTTTCTTTCCTTATCTGTATTGGAAATGAAAGGCATATTTGAACTCCTCTTTCATAAAAATTTTTCGTACAGGTTTTTTTTTGTTAAGTTTCTGTCAAATAAAAAGGACACAAAAAGATAAAACGAAAATCAAAACTATTCAACCATGAAGAACACCAATGAACCCAAAGATAAAACAGACAGTTTTAATAAGGAATAGTTTTCAAACATAAAGAAACCGATTATTAGATTATTAACTAATTTTTTGCAACTATTCTCTTCTTAAAACAATTTGTACTTTTATTATTACAAATCTTTCATCCGTTCATATATGTTAAAATCCGTGAGCTAAACAGTGTCTCAAAATCCGAAGAAAAAAATGTTTGACT
>CAYWPW010000142.1:0-5625 GCA_964460095.1 uncultured Candidatus Cloacimonadota bacterium | reverse complement strand
CTCCCAAACCACTGAGCAGTAATAAAGGAGATTTTCCAATAAGAATGGAAATAATTACAAGGCATCCCAGCACAATAAAGAAAATCTGAATTATTTGCAGATAACCTTTAATTGGACGGTTTTTCGCTTTTTTATAACCAATGTAAATATCGTTCACAGCGTTTAGAAAAGATGAAATTGCAGAAATTGCTACGATCACCATTAAACTTTGAGTAATTTTTTGCATGAAGATTTTTATCTGGGGGAATAGGGGAGAAGAATAATAGAAGATGAGTAAAGGCAGCAGATAAATAAAAGTTCGGAAAAATTTTCTGTCAACTAAAGCATCATCCCAATTTGTCCTGGTTTTTCTGCTGATCTTCAGGATGATTTTCAGGATAATATTTTTGGTGATCTGATATGTAATAAATGCCAGAAAAAGTACTGCTGCAAAAGCAATTAATTGTGCCTGGATAGAATTAATATTAAATAAATTTTCGATTATCTCTAAGGTCATAATTCCTCGCTGCTATATTATTTTATTCTTCTTCCGAATCTTCCGGTTCGGAATAAATTATTGTTCGAAGCTTCTGCTTTAAATTTCCCAACTGGATTTTTCCGGCTTTTGATGGAAAGTTGGGAAAAAGAGTATCGGGTCGGAATGATGGAAAAAAGAATTCCATTTAAGACATAAATAGACTGTTTGTAGAGAAATTCGGATCACTCGTCAGGTTAATTCCCAATTTTCTAAATCCAGCTTCGTCACCGGGAGTGGGAATATGGGTTATGTGAACTTCGCATCCTCTAAGTTCTTTCAATTTTTCCATGGCAATTTGTGCTGTGGGATTTGTGGTGGCGCTAATGCTGAGTGCGATCATTGTCTCTTCCAGATCCAGGCTAACAGATTTTTCATTGAGGATATTTTTTTCAAGGTTAAATATCGATTCTATTACTTTTGGAGAAAGCAGGTGGATTTTATCCGAGATGCCGGCTAATTTCTTAATTGCATTTAGTATAAGGCTGGAAGCTGAATGCATTAACGGAAAGTTTTTCCCAGCAATAATACTTCCGTCTTTCAATTCGATAGCAGAACCGCAAAATATTCCGGAGTGTCCCTTTCCTGTTTCTTCAGCTTCTTTAGAAGCTTTTCGTGCCGGTATTACTGTTTTCCTGTCTTCAGGTTTAGCTCCGATTTCATTCATAATCAATTCTGCCCGATAAATGGTTTCTTTATCAACAAAGCCCATAATGAACTCACATTTGTAGCGGAAATACCTGCGGATTATCTCCTGTTTTGCTGCTTCTTTAGTTGCTTCATCATCAAATATTGCAAAACCTGCACGATTAACTCCCATATCTGTGGGAGACTGGTACATTGCTTGTTCTCCTGTAATTTTTTCCAGGATTCGCTTCAACACAGGAAAAATTTCCACGTCACGGTTATAGTTTATAGCTGTCTTTCCATAAGTTTCCAGGTGAAATGGATCTATCAAATTAAAGTCTTTTAAATCTGCAGTAGCGGATTCGTAAGCTTTATTAACAGGGTGTTTCAGCGGAATATTCCAGATTGGGAAAGTCTCGAATTTTGCATAACCAGCTTTGATTCCTTGTTTATTTTCATGATACATTTGTGACAGACAAGTTGCCAGTTTACCACTGCCCGGTCCGGGACCTGTAACAATAACAAGCGGTTTTGTCGTCTCAATATATTCATTAGCTCCATAACCTTCATCACTGACAATCATATCAATATCTGTAGGATAACCTTTTGTGAAAGAGTGAGTATAAACTTTGATATTTCTGCGTTCCAGTTTATTCTTGAATATTTTTGCAGCAGGTTGGTTTTCATAACGTGTAATCACAATAGCAGTTACTTCGATATCGCAATCCCGAAGGTCATCAATTAGTTTCATTGCATCCACATCATAAGTTATACCAAAGTCGGCTCGCACTTTTCTGCGTTCAATATCACCTGCGTAAATGCAGAGAATAATATCTGCTCTATCTTTCAATGTTTTCAGAAGTTCCAGTTTTACATTAGGATGGAAACCAGGTAAAACCCGCGAGGCATGATAATCATAGATGATTTTCCCACCGAATTCAAGATAGAGGTTATTATCAAATTTTTTCACTCGTTCCAGAATTGCAGAAGTCTGCTCTTTTAAATATTTCTTGTTATCAAAACCAATTTTCACAATTGTCTTTCCTTCTATTAAATTCTTTTTTTTATTTCTGCATTTATATTACTCAAGATAATAGGATGAGAATCTCCATCAAAAAATTTCATCGATGTATTACCGTCAATACAAGTATCAAATAAATAATAGTTTGTATAAGATATTACTTTCGGATTGAAACCCAGAGTGAGAAAACATTCTGTTTTGCTGTTCATGAGCGCATTCTGTAAAATAAAATTTTCTTTGCCTTCTTCTTTAAATGAGATATAATGTACGAATCCTTTTTCAAAATTTACTTTAAGGTTTTCATAGATAAAGTTTTTATAATATGCTTTTTCAGCGATAAAAGTGCCATTTATCTTTTTTCTTTCCAGAGGGATGTCCTGGCTTCCAAAAGGTAAAATTGTAATATGAGGATAATCTTGATTTTTTAGTAAATCCGGTAAAATGATCTTGGTTTTAAAATTCACTTTTTCATTTTTGGAATGAATGGTGTAATTGGAAAAAGTTGAAAACTTAGTTTTTAATTCATTTTTTTTTTCCTGAAGTTGAGCATAATTACAATCCGCAGATTTAGAGTAAAATTCTAATAAAGCATCAGGTTTTGTATTTAGAAAATCTGCAAGTTCGAATGACGGAAAATTCAAAAACAGGAGTTTCTTCTTTTGTTGAAAGATTTTTTCCCAGATTCCTTCGGTTGTTTTTTTTAATTTTTCATTACTTGTTTTCTGGAATTCATTAAAAACGTTTTTCCATCCCACATAAATAAAAACATCAATAGAATCTATCCATTTTTTGTAATAAACCGGTTGGAGAGAAAAAATATCAGATGGCATTTCTGCAAAGAAACGCTTCTTAAGATTTTCAGTGGAAATTTCCAAAACAGGAAAGGCTTTTTTCTTACGGATTTCTAATGCTAATTCTTCAATGAAGGGAATTTCTAAAAGAGGTTCTTCAGTTTTATTGGCATTATGAATCTCACCAGAAATAGAGACAACATTACCCGGTTTGATTTTAAGAAGGTCATTAACGATTTTATCTGCTATTTCTGGAAAGTTGTACATCAGGCAAGATACCAACTTTCTCCGAGCTTCACATTGATCAAAGATTCGATTTCTTTCTCTAAAATCCTGGAAGCGATTTTCCTGAATTTATCCTCGTTATCACTCACATAAAACTTATCACAACCTGTTTCTGTTGTTTCAGGAGAAAGTATTTTTTCCAATTCATTTGTAACTGATTGGGCACTATCAACTAATGTTACTTCATTTCCAACTGTTTGTTGGATGATTTTCTTTAGTATTGGATAATGGGTACATCCGAGAACGAGCGTATCAATTTTTTTCTTAAGAAGAGGAGAGAGATATTCATTGGAAATGATTTTTGTGATTTCATGATTTTCCATTCCTTCTTCCACGAGTGGAACAAAGAGAGGGCACGCTTTTGCGAAAACTTCATAATTACTATTTAATTTTAGAATTGCCTGCGAATAGGCTTGACTCCTGATAGTTCCTTCTGTTCCGATGATTCCGATTTTTCCATTTTTAGTAGATTTCAAGGCTGAAATCGCACCCGGTTCGATGACTCCTATCACCGGAATTGATAAAACTTTTTTGAGTGTTTCCAAAGCAACTGATGAAGATGTATTGCAGGCAACAACAATTATTTTTGCTTCACATTGCAGTAAAAATCTGGCGTTCTGAATGGAATATTCGATTACTGTATTTTTGGATTTTGGTCCATAAGGAACTCTCGCTGTATCGCCAAAATAGACAATATCCTCATAAGGAAAATTCTTGCGTATTTCTTTGAAAACAGTTAAGCCACCAACTCCTGAATCAAATATTCCTATTGGTTGTTTTCTCAATTTTAAATCCTTTTGACATTTCTCTTAAAAGCTAAAATCTTTTATGATATTTTGTTGTCAAGACAGGTTTAATTTTTATCTTTAAAGATTTCCGTCTTCACGGCGAGTACAAAGCGAAAAATTAGGAACTAAAAATTTTTAGAAAAATTGTTTATTTAGATTGACAAAAAAAGACTTGAACATAATTAAAATATTGTGATTTAAATTCAAATTAAGGTAACCACAATGAAATCGAAGAAATTAGCTTTTGGCATAATTACACCGAGTTTGATTCAGCCAGAGCCTATACTGAATTTCTTGGATAATGCAAAGAAGTTCGGTCATATAATCGATGATTTGATAGTATGTTGTTACGACTTTGGAAAACCGGATATTATCAACTTTTTTCAAGAAAAATGTAAAGTAACACTCCTCAAACGTGGTTATTGTTCTTTTCTTCAAAACTCATTGAAAAATTTAGGATTATCCGATGATGAAATTCAAATTCTACTCGGTACTCCAAATCTGGAAAAATATGGAAAAGCAGCTTATGGAATTTCCAGAAATTACATCTTACTCGCTGCTCTGTTTCTTGGAATAGATTATCTATTTTTTTTTGATACGGACGTTCTACCAAAAATATTATATGAATTCAAAGAAGAAAACAGCAAATTTGAAGAAATCGATTTTGTCGGTTCTCATCTTAAAAGCCTTAATAAAAAGAATGTTGTTGTAACCACCAGCGATTATACAGGTTATTATATAATTCCCAAAATGAACTTTCCTTATTTGATGGAACTTTTATATGGAATTCAAAAAGAAAATAGATTCAACTACATATCAACAATGGATAAACCAGTAACGAGAAATACTCATTTACAAAACGTTTTCAATACAAAAAAAGTTCTTGGCGGAAACCTGGCAATCGACCTTAATAAATTCAAAATTTTACCACCATTCTTTTCCACAACCCTGATTTTGGACAACGAATGTTTCCTGGGTCGTGGAGAAGACACTCTTTTCGGACCAATAATATATCATTCTCAAGGTCGTTGCGTTGATATCGATCTTTTTATTTTTCACAATTGTTTTGATGACTTTCCTAATATACCACATATTCATATAAAAAAGAATATGGATAGATTCTTTTATGCATGTATGGGATGGATTATCCGTAATCCATTTTTCAACTGGCTCAGCAAAGAATATAATGAAAAAGCAGAAGAGAGCGACTACGAAAAACGATTGGCTGCATTAAAGATAGGAAGCAAAGCAGCAGCAGAACATTTCAATGATAAAAGATTCCTGAAATTACCGAATGCATTTGAAATGGCTTACAAAAAACTTCCTGAAGATATTGACCATTTTTTCAGATTAACAGAAACTTGGTCTAAAATGAAAGCTCTAATAAAAGAAAAACAGAGGTAGAATTATGCGAACTTATATTGTTATTCCAACATACTGGACAGGTCCTGATGAAGAATGGACAGAAGGAGATGCCGTTTATGATCATGCCACTTCACTTAACTCTGACGGCACTCTAATTCGGATATTACAATCGATTGATATTCTGGAAGATAAACATTTTACTCTCATAATCCTGGCAGCTTCAACAAATCCAAA
>CAYWPW010000141.1:0-5625 GCA_964460095.1 uncultured Candidatus Cloacimonadota bacterium | reverse complement strand
AATATCGGAGATATTATTGTATTAGACAGGGATTTTATTCAACAGGGAGATGTTGGTATTGCTAAAGCTTTTGACGACCGGATTGCCTGTTACATCATTCTGGAAGCAATGAAAAGATTAGGAAAAGTGAATGCTGATGTTTATGCTGTGGGAACTTCACAGGAAGAAGTTGGGATTCGGGGTGCAATTACTTCTGCTAAAAATATCAATCCTGATTTTGGTATTGCTGTGGATATCACCGGAGCTTTTGATACTCCGGGTGTTTCCGACCATGAACAGGTGACTAAACTCGGGGAAGGTGTTGCTATTAAGATCAACGATTCTGCCAGCATTTCCAATCACGGCATCGTGGAATTCATGAAAAAACTGGCAAAAAAACATAAAATAAAATTCCAGATGGAAATTCTTCCTTTTGGTGGAACAGATGCCGGAGCTATGCAGAGGTTTGGTAAGGGACCTGTTTGTACGCTTTCCATTCCTACCCGCTATGGACATTCACCCAATGAAATGGTGCATAAAAAAGATGTGGAAGCAACGATTCAACTTCTGGTTAAGTTTATTGAAGAGTGTGAGCAGTGTAAGTTGGAGTTTTAAGTAAGTTTTGCAAAATAGAGTGTTTTTGTCATCCTGAGAAATTCTTCTTGCCTATCCAACGAAGGATCTCGGCTTATAATGAGGTTCTTCGTTAGTAACAACTTCGAAGATTTCCTCAGAAAGACAGCCTTTTTACATTTTGCAGAATTCTTTGGAGTTTTTAAAAAAGGAGGAAAAATGAAAACTTTAAAAATCGTTTTAACGCTGGTCGTATTAGTATTGGGTATTAGTTTAAATGCAGGAACCAGAATTGAGGGTCTGGGCAATTATTTTGAATATCTTATTAGAGATATTGAAACCGATATTACCTTATTCCCGGCTCATCTTATTGAATATGATAATAAGCATATTCAGTTTGTGAATAATGGGAAAACTACAAAATATTACGGATTTTATGGTAAAGATATAAACCTCAGTATAATGCCTTTGGCAAAAAAAGTATTTTTTAAAATTAATGCAAATATTGCCAGTGATAACCGGCAGCCCAGAATTTATCTTAGTGATGGCTACCCATCTTCCTATTACTACAATAAATACGGCACTTTTTTTAGAGGTGAGGATTTTGGTGCAAGCTTGATTACTACCACATTGGCATATCCATTTTCGAATAACTTTCTGGTCGGATGCTTTCTGAAATATGGAAACAACTGGAGAGAAAGTATATCTGAAGATTATAAAATGACCAATCCGAACATCATAATAAACGAGGATTTTTCAGATTTTGCTTATGGTGATGATTTTTATTCGGCTGGAATTAATTTCAGAATAGGCTTGGATTTTAAAACCGATATCACCATTATGTTTTCTCAAAATGATGTTTATAATGATTCCTATCGAATTTTTGATTATGAAAATTTCTATTCCAGCAGTTCATACAACAGTTATTATCGTAGTATTGACAAGAATTCGCAATATTTAGACCTGGAAACAGAAGATATCGGAATTTGCGTTTTATTGGAAGAGGAAAACGATAAATCAATAAATCGTTTTTTTATGGAATCCCACTATACTCAACAGACATTTGACTTAGAAGTTAATGATTTTCGTCATAGTTCGCGTTTTGAAAATGACGAATTATATAATGAGAATAAAGATATTCGCGATCAGGATAAAAAGGAAGAAAGAAAAATATACATTGCAACTCTGGGTTTTGGAAAGACCATCAAAAAAAATAAATGGAACCTGCATTATGGTATTAAATTTGATGGATTGTATGGTGATGCAAAACGTGATGAATCTTATTACGATCTGGATTATTCTATTTATGTATATCCTGATTCAGTCCAGATAGATTCGGTTTCTGCCAGCGGACAAAACAATTTTAAGATCAAAGATTGGAAAGCAGTATTAAAAGTTCCATTCGGAGTAAGTTATCAATTAAGTAAATCTGTTCAACTTTATGGAGGAATTGGTTTTAAATTGATCCGCCAGAAATTCGAGTATTTTGATGATAACGAATTTGATAGATGGGAAACCGACCGCTATCAAACATTTGGAGCTACCATCTCACCCCTCGAATGTTTGAAAATAGATGTAAATTTTGCAGGAACTCTCACCAGCTATGCTGCCTGGCAGTTAGATGTCAAATATCTGTGGTGAGGGAAGTTATAATCACAAAACCCGAGTTGAGTTCTTCAAACCCGACTCGGGTTTTGTTTTTTTAGACGATTTTTAAAAGTGGAACCTTTCTCACTTTCTCATACAACAATTCGAGTTAACAAAATATAATTTGTTAAACCAGTTGACAAAAAATTCTTTGTCATAAATTTTGACAACGGATTTTTTGTCAAAAGGAGAAATGATGAAAATACGAACTGGAAACCCAGTCAGAGGTGAGAATTTTTTTGTTAGAAAACATCTGATAGATAAAGTCTGGGAGCAAATTGAATCAGAAAATCATTTATTGTTAGTAGCTCCAAGAAGGGTAGGAAAAACTTCTTTAATGTTTTATCTGATAGATAATCCAAAAAAGAATTATTACTTTCTTTTTCTCGATACCGAATCTGTAAATAGTGAAAATGAATTCTATAAAAAATTACTCTCGAAGCTGCTCACATCAGAATTTGTAAAAGGAAAAGATAAATTCTTCTCTTTCATAAAAGAACACTCACCTGCAATTAAAAATATTAGTACAAATGGTGTGGAATTCAATACAAAACAGGAATTAAATTATTTCGTTGAGTTTCAAAAAATCATTGAAAAATTGGAATTGGAAAACAGCAGATTAATAATCCTATTGGATGAATTTTCCCAAACTGTCGAGAATATCAAAAAAGACGAAAGCGAACGAAATGCAATTCACTTTCTTCAAACAAACAGAGAATTACGGCAAACCATTTCAAAGAAAGTTCAGTTTGTTTACTCGGGTTCTATCGGATTAGAAAACATCGTTAAAGGATTAAATGCAATGAATACAATCAATGACATTGCACCGATAAAAGTCAAACCGCTGAATAATCGGGAAGCGAAAGAATTTATTTCAAAATTACTGTTGAATGTTGATTACGAACTGAATGAATCTTTGATTGAATATATTCTTCATAAAATTGAATGGTTAATTCCCTTTTATCTTCAATTAACAATACAAGCAATAAAAGATTTATCAAAAGAAGAAAACATTTTTGAGATAACTGAAGATGTAATTGATAAATCATTCCGAGAAATGATTGAACAAAGAAATTACTTCGAACATTGGCATACACGATTAAAAACTCTATTCAAAGCCAATGAATATAATTTTGCTAAAGAACTATTGAATATAATCTCAGAATCAGAATCGATTCCATCTAATGATATCTATGATTTAGCCATCAAACACAAACTAGAAAAAAAATACAAAGATATAGTTGGTTCTCTTGTTTATGATGGTTATATAAACAATAATGATGATGTTAAAATTTATCGTTATAATTCTCCGATTTTAAGAATGTGGTGGTGGAAATATGTCACGAATTGATCTTCCCAAAATATATAATCCCGCAAACCAGAGTAAACAGGAATTAATAGATAATTTTGTTGTAAGATTAGAAACCTTCCAGGATATTTTTAATGACATTAAAACATCAAAGATGAAACATCCTGAACAGCATTATATTATCCAGGGAGTTAGGGGACAGGGAAAAACAACCTTGCTGCTACGGTTAGCTTATGAAATTCAAAACGATAAAGAACTGAATAAATGGTTAATTCCAATTATTTTCAGCGAAGAACAATACAGTGTCAGGAAATTATTTAAGCTTTGGGAATTAACAGCAGAATACCTGAAAAGTTGTAAAGGTTTTGAAAATCTATACGATGAAATGCAAAAATTGGAAAATGATGACGATTACGAAATAAAATGTTTTCAATTCCTTGAAAGCAGCTTGAAAAAATCCAAAAAGAAAATCATATTATTTATCGATAATATCGATGCTATGTTCGCTAAATTCGATAAAAAGGAACATCATCGTCTGCGAGAAGTTTTGATCGAATCTGCAGAACTAAGGATCATCGGAGCATCTTCCGTTAGTCTGGAATTTCATTATGATTATGGAAAACCTTTTTTTGAATTTTTCAGAATGCCGAAACTTAAAAGCTTATCTCTCGAAGAAACAAAAAAATTACTGTTGAGATTGGGAGAATATTACAAACGAGAAAGAGTAAAAAAAATTGTCAAAGAGCAAAAGGGAAGAATCGAATCTTTGAGACGAATAACCGGCGGTGTTATCAGAACTCTCGTAATTCTTTTTGGGATTTTCGTCGATGAAGAAGAAGGAAACGCTTTTATCGACCTGGAAAAAATACTGGAAGATGTAACTCCTCTCTACAAACATAGAATGGACAAACTTTCTCCTCAGCATCAGGAAATAGTTGATTTTATTGCATTAAGCTGGGATGCAGTAAGCACCAAAGAAATTGCTGCTAAAGTAAAAGAGAAAAGTAAAGCTGTTTCTTCTCAACTAAAAATCCTGATTAAAAACAATATTATTGAACAACAGGGAACAAAAACAAAAAATTATCTATACCGGTTATCAGAAAGATTTTTTAATATCTGGTATTTAATGCGGCACGGTGGGAAAAAGGAAGAAAATAAGGTTAAGTGGTTAGTTGAATTTCTACAGGAATGGTGCGATGATAAAACACTGGAATTAAGAGCAACGAAACATCTGGAAGCAATACAAAAAGGTAATATCTATGAGAAACAAGTTCTTTATATGACAGAAGCTCTCGCCAGAACATCGATCTCTTATGAATTACAGGACAAACTAATTAATGAGACAAGAACATTTTTAATAAAAATTGATAAAGACTTATTGGAAGAATTATCAGAATCTGATTTGAGTTTATGGAATAAAGCGGTTGAATATTACGATAAAAGAGAATTTGAACGTGCTCTTCAATCTTTTTTGAAAATTAAAAATAAAAATGAAGTGATTTTATATAATATTGCACAAACATATAGAGAAGGGTTTAAAGATTTTAAAAAAGCTGAAAAATATTATCTTAAAGCAATTGAAAAAGAACATGCCGGAGCAATGAATAATCTCGCTTTGCTTTATAAAACCGAATTCAAAGACTTTAAAAAGGCTGAAAAATATTATATGATGGCTGTTGAAAAAGAAGATGCCGGAGCAATGTTTAATTTAGCTCTGCTTTATGAAACTGAATTCAAAGACCTTAAAAAAGCTGAAAAATATTACCTGATGGCTGTTGAAAAAGAAGATGCCGGAGCAATGTTTAATTTAGCTCTGCTTTATGAAACTGAATTCAAAGACCTTAAGAAAGCTGAAAAATATTACCTCAGGGCTATTGAAAAAGAACATGCCGGAGCAATGTTTCATTTAGCCCTGCTTTATGATACAGAATTCAAAGACTTTAAAAGAGCTGAAAAATATTACCTGATGGCTATTGAAAAAGGAAATGCAGATGCAATGAATAATTTAGCTAGGCTCTATTATTTTGAATTTAAAGATGTAGAAAAAGCTAAAAAATATTGTCTAATGGCAATCAACAAAGCCAATACTAAAGCTATGTTGGGTTTAGCATTGATTT
>CAYWPW010000140.1:0-5646 GCA_964460095.1 uncultured Candidatus Cloacimonadota bacterium | reverse complement strand
CTCCACTGATTAAACTTCCCGAATCTGAATTTAAAGAAATCCAATCTAAAGGTTCGGAAATTTCTGCTGTGTAATCCAGAATTCCTCCGCCCATATTTGTCAGTTCAAGAATTTCAGTATCAACTGTATTAGCTGTCATTTCTTTTGTTATGAAAAGAGGGTTTATCACCAGCTCAGGTAGGATTGGTTCTCCCAGAGGAGGGAATTTTACATAATCAAGCCAGGCACAATCTTGACCGGAATCAACTAAACCATCTTTAAGATATTCCCATTTAAAAATATGAGTCCCAGCATCTACAGGAAAAGTGTCTTCACTCCAATCAACCTCTCCATCCCATCTATCTTGTTCAACATCATCAATAAAGAAGGCAAAATAATCCCAATCATTATTGGGATCATCTTCACAAGAAACCTTTTTCCAGAAGCTGATCTCTCCAGGATAAATAACATCAAGTTCTATAGAAATCGAAGTAGATTCCCAAGCAACGATTGCACCTGATCTGGCAGAATAAATCCCATCATAAAATGTGCTACTGTCAATATACCAATCTGCGTCTCCACTAAATTGCCAAGAGTAAGATGAAAAATTTCCAGATTCAAAGTCTTCTTTTATGACACCTAAAGTTGTAATATAATTTTCCTCAATATTATATGCTTCAGCAGAGATTTCATAATTCAATATTATTGGAGTTCCAATAGGAATTGTTTCGTCAGCAGAAACAACATAGACTGCAAAGGTCTGAGCTTCTGGTTCAATTTCACCAATTTCAAATGAAGAATTGTAAATCGTAATAAGCGCATTATCGCAATTCATGAAAGTGTAAGCAAATGGTGACGTAGCGTGTCCAATATTGGATGTGGGGAAGATAATATTTGCGTTTTCACCAGGATCAAGAATTCCATCATTATTTCCCTGAGAATCATTAATTTGCATTTGGTCTATTTCCCAAAGTGGAGCATTAGCAATTATCACGAAAGATGAGTACCAGGTTTCCCTGGCTGTACCGGAAATTTCAAGATCAAATAAAATCTCATGCTGATCTGGAATATCATCTTCAATTGTAAAAGCAAAGGCATTATTTAATGTTAGTGTATTCTCTGCCAATATTGTTCCAAACTCTTCAAAATCATCTGTAATAGAAACATATTCATCTTCAGTAGATAAAGTAGCAGAAACGTTAAAAGCATCCTGATCTCCGATATTATTCAAAGTTATGTTCAATTCAATATTTTCACCAAAATCTGCTAATCCATTGCCATTTCCTGCAGTATCATTAATTTCGTAAGACTCAAAAATTACGTATGGTTGATTTGCAAAAACAATTATTGAATCTTGAAGACGGATTTTATTGTGTCCAATAATGGAAAATTCGATAGGTACAGGTGAGGTGATGTTTGAAAATAAATCTATCAAAATATTTCCAGTTTCATCGGCAACTCCCCTTCCAATTAATTCTCCATCTTGTACTAAAGCTATTCGAGCAAATGGTGAATCTGTTATTATTGCGATTTGATTTGTTCCAATAGAAACACTTGGTGGATAAATTGCTACAATTTCTTCAGGAACAGCAGTCCATATATCCATAGAAGGATCTCCAAAAAGGTTGGTTTCATATACGGTCCAACGCATATAATCACCACCAGTAAAGGCGGATGCATTGTCTTCTTTAGAATCACTATTTGTAAAACCTATGATTGTAATATCTTCACCAAAAATAGCATCATAGAATTGACGATCAACATATTGAGATGAGCTGTTTGTATTACCCGGTGAATACCAACCATATCGTGAATTTGCAATACAGGCAACTTCTCCAGTTTCCAGTGTTGTTATTTTTTCAGCAAAACAATCTTCTCCATAACCATTATTCCAGTGCCAGTTATCAAAAGAACCATTATAACAACCCTGTGAATATCCAATTGCAAATCCACGCGTAATGCCGTCATTTGTAAAATTAGATGTGGTAATATCACTGTTAGTCATTTTCATATTATATGTTGGGCTGGAGTGACCCAGATGATTAAGAAGATTTATTCCAGTAATATTAAACTGATCATAAATATCATATTTGTCCCAGTTCATATCCCTATCATAAAGTGTAGAAATAGAAAAATTATCAGATATAGCTGTTGTGGTAAAACCATGATTTGAGCTGCCATAAGCGATTTCATCTTTATAATCTCCACCAAAAGTCCAGGGATTGTTGTTCAGCTCTTCACCGATCATTAAGGCTTTTTCAATATCTTCGATAACAGGATCATCCTGATACATATATAACTTATTTGTAAAATTCTGAATTTCAGTTTCATCATCTGCGCAGATCCTGCCGATTCCTACTTCAGCATAAAGGTCATATTCTCCTGGTTCCCCCCACCTGTTATCACCGTCATTATTCCAATCGGGTCCTGTACCAGTACCTGGACCACGATCTAAACAAGCGTAATACATATCCGAAGGTATATTATTATCATCAACTGCAAAGAAACCTCTATGAGGAATTACATTCTGAGCGGGAACATTCGGAGCGGAATCTCCACCTAAAATTACAAAACCGATGCTAAAATTCAGATAGTAATCAATCACACAATTCCTGATCTTTTCCTGTTCATCATTCCCTGAATAATTTAAATAGATTTCTTCGGTTGTGATAGTTTCTACGATAAAACCAGTGGATGTTTTAAAATCTATGTAATCTTGGAAATAAGGGAGAAGTTCTGCATTCGTGATTAATAAAATGTCATATTCTTCGTCTCGATTTGAAGGATAATTATATGAAGTCAACATATGAGGATTATCGATTATATTTATAATTCTTTTTTGGATATAATAAGAACTTTTTAGAAATTGTTCTTTAGAAATCGCTGATGCTTCATAGGTTATTTCAATTTGGATATCTTTGAGAAACTTTATTTGCTTTTTACCAGGAATGTAATTTACAGGACAAATCGAAAAGGAACCAATTGAATGTCCCGATAAAAAATTTGTACTGACATTGTTTACAGTTTCTTCTGGAAACCTGGAAAGAGAATTGTAAACAGCTTCATCAGGTTTAACATCATAATTTTCAATTTTCTGGGAAATTGGGAATTGTTTTGAAGCAGGTTTGATGGTTAAATCATTTTGAGTGGAATAATAATTTTGAGAAATGATTCTCACAGTTTTAATTTGTTGGTTTTGAGGAAGTAAAAGATCTGCTCCATAATATGGCAACAAAGGATTACCTTCTTCACCTGAATTATAACAATTCTCATAAATAATTTCTGTGAAACCATTTTCTGTGTATAATTCCGGAAATTCAAAATGATAATCTTGAATAATCACATCGGAAAATAAAAAACCACAAAACATAAATGCTAATAATAATAAAATCTGCTTTTTCATAATAACTCCTAATATTTTTTTTATTTGATTCAATAATTGGAAACTAAGTTTACAAATTATTTAAACTTTTATTAAAAAAAGATATTTTTTTCTTTTTTAATATTTATTTCCAAATTTAACTGAATAAATATGCAATATCTATTCCAAGAAAATATTTATAAAAAAACTTTTAGTTTCGTTGTGTATAGTTTGTTAAGCGAGTATCTGAAAAAAGTTTTTGAGTTTTTAATTTTTTTTTATATTTCTCGAAATAATATATTATTGAACACCAAAGATAATAAATGTTTTATAATTGATTGTATTATAATGAGATGGGAATATATAATAAAATAAATGATAATGCGAAATTAAATAGAACAAAACGCTCAAATGCTCATAAAATGGTCGTCTACAGATTTTTTTATTGACAAGAATTAAACGAAAAACAAATTCCAACGTGTCAACCTAATAGGAGAGGAGGAAATTCATGAACAGACAAGATTTAATTGCAAAAGTTGCATGTGATGCAGATATCACAAAAAAGGCTGCTAACCTCGCTTTGAGTTCAGTTCTTGGTGGTATTTTAGCTGCATTAGAAGCTGGTGAGAAAGTTTCTTTAGTCGGATTTGGTACTTTTTCTGTAAAAAAGAGAAGTGCACGTGTAGGAGTTAATCCTCAAACAAAAGCAAAAATCAATATTCCTGCCAGAAAAGTTCCTTATTTTAAAGCCGGTAAAAAACTTAAAGAAGCAGTTAAGTAATTTTTTTTAGGTAGAAAGCAAGAGTTTCTACACTCTTGCTTTTTTTTTCAAAAAAGCGAATCGAGGAAATAATGAAATTTTCTATAGAAAAACATGATTTACAAGCAAATATACATTATTTGTTTAATATAGTACCAAGTAAAAATACGATGCCAATTTTGACGAATTACCTTATTGAAGCTGATGAACAAAACAATATACTCAAATTCACTGCAACTGACCTTGAAATAACAGTTGTTGCTGAATTTGAAGCAAATGTTTCTGAAAGCGGTAAAGTGGCAGTTTTGGCAAAAAACTTTAATGAAATTATCAACACATTGCCTGAATCCATAATTCATCTTATGGTGGAAGAAGATACTCTGAAAATTCATTGTGAACATTCCAAATTTTCTCTTTTATGTGCTGATACGAGTCAATTCCCTTTAATCCCTGAAAAAGACCTTTCAAACGTAATTAAACTCAATGCTTCGATGTTTAAAAAAATGATTGAAAACACACATTTTGCAGTTTCTACAGAGTTAAATCGTCCGATTTTTACAGGTATCTTCTGGAGAATGACTTCCAGTTCACAATTGATGGTTGCAACTGACGGTAAAAAGATTGCTGAATTCAAGCTTTTTAATCAAGTAGATTTACCTGAACCGGTTGAACAGATTATTCCAACCAAAGGTTTGCTGTTCATAGATAAAGTTATAACAGATAAAATTTTAGAGATTTCCGTGTTGATAGAATCGAATCGGGTTATGTTTGTTTATGGTAACTTCACCATATTCACTCATATCATCGAAGGCAGATATCCGGATTACACAAAAGCCATCCCTACAAATAATAATAACGTTTTATTAATCAATACTGAACTCATGAAAGAGGTAATAAAAAGAGTTTCTCTTTTAGCATCTGAAGATACATTCAAAGTCAAATTTGAAATAAGTGAAGATTCATTTGCCATCAGTTCCACGAAACGTGAGGAAGGTGAAGCGAATGAGGTAATTGAGGATTTCAAATATACTGGTGAAGCCCTTGCAATTGCTTTTAATTATAGATATCTATCAGCCATTTTCAATGTGATCGAATCTGATGAAGTTGAAATGAGAATGGGAAAATCTAATGAACCTGTTCTTTTCTTTAATGCAGAAAAAGAAGAAGAGTATCTTGCTAAATTCCTGCTGATGCCCCTTCGGTTAGCTTAGTTGGAAATATCATTATTAAAACTACAAAATTATCGCAATTTCGCGGAATTAGAATTAAATTTTAAGCCGGAAGGTGCTTTAATTCATGGTAAGAATGGAATAGGAAAAACCAACCTTCAGGAAGCGATTTCATATTTTGCTTTTGGGAAATCATTTAGAACAAAACACGATGTTGATCTGATTAATTTCTCAAAAGCTTTTTTTCGTTTAGAAGCAAACTTTACAATTAATGGAAAACAGTTCGTCTTTGAAGCTTCAGCAGATAAAAACATAAAACAAATAAAGATTGATGAAACGAATATTTCGTGCACTTCCATTCGTATCTATCAAGAGGC
>CAYWPW010000139.1:0-5669 GCA_964460095.1 uncultured Candidatus Cloacimonadota bacterium | reverse complement strand
TGAAAGTGACAGCCAGAATATTTTCGGGATTAACTTTTTTATTTCTGATCAGGTTTGCGATGCGAACCGCAATCACGCGGGTCTTTCCGGTTCCCGGTCCGGCAACGATCAAAGCCGGATCAGAAAAGTGTTGGGCTGCTTTTTGCTGTTCCGGATTCAGATGTTTTATTAAATCCTGATTTTCTGGTTTTATTTTTGAGACAACTTTATTTTCTACATCTGGTTTTTCTTTTTGAATGTTTTGTAATCTCCTGTATTCTTCCAGGTCAAAATTGATAAGTTTTCTTTTTGCAGGCGGTTTTACCTGGAAAATATCTTTAAATAAAGAATCTTCAAAAGACTGTATTTCACCTTCTTTAAAAACTTTGATTATTCCGAACTCTCCATCAAAACCTTCCTTGATATAAATCTCTCCATTCCGCATTCTGCGAATCGCTTCTGCAAGAATATCGTTTCCATTGTTTTTAATTTCCTCGATTGGTTTGTTTAGAAGAATATCGAGTTCCGGTCCGATTTCATTCAAAACAGAATGATAGATTTTACCGATCTTTTTGGAATTCGGACCAACCCCCTGAATTTCCGATAAAAGCTCTTTTAATGGAATGATCGAATAAAACGGTAATCGGTTTTTTCTTTCCCTGAAATCCTCTCTATCAGACAATTGCACAACCCGATTCATCACACCAACTGTAACTTTTTTCCCGCATTTGGAACAGATTCCTTTATGCTGCAAAGTCTCAACCGGATTCCACAAAATTCCGCATTTACGATGACCGTCATAATGATATTTTCCTTCCTGCGGAAAAAGGTCGATCGTTCCGAGACACTGTTCCGGATTTCCCGTTTTCAAAGCATTTACGATGGAATTGTAGGAAATTTCGGTATTGAAAATATTGGCATTTCTTCCCAGCTTTTCAGGTGAATGAGCATCAGAATTGGAAATGAGAGTAAATTTGTCGAGAATGCTACAAATCCAGTTCATCGGTGGATCTGATGATAAACCTGTTTCTGCTGCATAAATATATTTCGTCAAATCCTCGTAACATTCCTCAAGTGAATCAAAACCGGATTTGGCTCCCAGAACCGAAAACCAGGGCGTCCAGACATGTGCGGGAACAAAGAAAATATTTTCTGAAGCTTGTAGGCAAATTTCCAGCATGTTTTTGGAATCCAATCCCAGTATCGGTCGTCCGTCGGAGGTTATGTTTCCACCGATTTTGATGAGCGACTGCTGGATTTTCTCGACTGTTTCAAAATCTGGAGCAAAAATCACGTTGTGAACTTTTCGGACTTTTCCGTTTTTTTTGTAAATATTGCTGATTTCGGAAGTGAGAAGGAAACGGACTTGTTGAGTAGAAAAACTTCCCAAATTTTGGAAATTTGGTAAGTTTGGTAAAATATATTCCTTCTTCAGTTTGAAAAGTCCTTGTTCAGCTGGTTCCAGTTTTTCCTTCAGTTCTTTAATCCAGCCCGGATGAGTGAAATCCCCGGTTCCGATAACTGTTATGCCTTTCAATTTTGCCCAATAATCGAGATATTCGGGAATAAGCTGCTTGCTTGTTGCGATTGAAAAATGGGAATGGATGTGGAAGTCTGCTATAAATTTCATATATTAGCTCACGGATTTACACGGATTGGACGGATTAATTGCCGCGAAAATGCACAAAAAGGCACATAAATAATTAATTTAATAAACATTTTTTTATTCGTCATTGTTCATTTTGCCTGCCACGACGAAGCGTAGCGAAGGCGGGTTCGCTGTTAAATTTTCCCCTTATTCTTCAACCATTTCAATGCTTCTCTTTTACTCAAAGGTGCAAGTTCATTATTTTCCACAAAATTGATCACGGCTTTAGCATCTGTTTTGGAATATTCCCGTAAAGCCCAGCCGATCGCTTTCCGAATGAAAAATTCCTTTGAATCCATACATTTTTTTATATTCTTGAAAAGTAGTTTTACATCTGTTTTGTCTTTATAACCAAGTTGAAATAAAATTGCAGTTCTCTGCAGCCACATATTATTTGATTTCATCCATTTCTCGGTGTAAGGTTTGATCATTTCGGGAAATCTCCGGAACAAACTTCCAACCAACCAGGTTGCAATCCCATCCACAGAATCCCACCAGGATTTAGTTGCGGTCAGGTATTCGTACAACTTAATAATATCTTTATCAACTTTCTCTTTGAGTTTTACCATCAATCCAATTGCAAAATACTGGAATTCCCTTTCCGGAAGTTCCCATAAATCACGAATTATTTCTTCCAAATCTGAAATTTCAGGAAGCCCCTTTTCCTTGAAAAACTTTTTGGTTATTTCTCTTCTTTCCGGTGTCTTTATTCCCAGATAGGGAAACAAATTTTTCATATATTTTGCCATTGGTTCTGCATTTGTGGGATTTGCATTGTTCTTAAATTCTTTAACTAATGGCTTGATATAATTATGCATTTTTGCTCCTTATTATTTTTTTTCTTAAGGGTTCTACAAAAAGAAAAAAGGCTGTCTTTCTGAGGAAATCTTCGAATTAGTCTCCAACGAAGAATCTCATTATAAGCAGAGATCCTTCGACGAAAAAGCAAGATGAATTTCTCAGGATGACAAAAACACTCTATTTTGCAGAACTCATTTTTTTTCTTGAGTGTCTAATAAAAAAAAATCTTTGCTCTCTGACTTCTTAAACTGTTATTACTCTTAAAAAATCGATTAATATTGTGCAAGAAATTTATTATTGAAAAGTAAACACTTGAAGCCTTTGATACTTCAAATCGAAAAAACCTTTACATAAATAGTGACAAAGAAAAAATATTTTATGGTTCATGTGCGACTTATATTGTCTGAAAATTTAAGTGAAGGAATCAAAAAAATGCTTCTAATATTGAACACGATTATTGATATTGAGAAAAAGAGAAAGTATGATCTTATTTTTTCAAACATTTTTAATAATTTAAAGTGTGCTTCCGAAATTTGCTATCCTAATGATGAAATAAAAGACTCCAGATTATCGCGATATGATCAGCTTTTAATAACCGGTTCGGAGTTGTTTGCATCCCAAGATAACGAAGATGATGAAAAAATATTTAAAGTTATCCGTCATTTTCTGAATCATAATAAATCGATCCTGGGAATTTGTTATGGTCATCAAATTCTGGCAAAAGCTATTCTGGGAAGCAAAGCCTGTAGAAAAGCAGAAAAACCAGAATTCGGCTGGAAAAAAGTTAAACTGGATCCTAACCCTCTTTTTGAAGGAATAGAGAATCCAGTCTCTTATGAATCACATTATGATGAAGTTTGCAATTTGACTGATGATTTCAGAGTAATTGCCTCAAATGACGATTGTCCGATTCAAGCTTATCAATATAAAAAACAACCTGTTTGGGGTGTTCAGTTTCATCCGGAAGTAGATTATAAAACCGGAGAATACGCTTTCCAGCAGCGATTTTTAGAAAGTCATGAATTAACAAAATATTTTAAGAATGAATTAACAAATACCCAACAGATCGAACAAAATTTCGAGATATTCAGAAATTTTATTAAGACAAGTTTGTAAGAAATATGAAAATTATTTTTAAAATGTTGACAATTTTTTTTAATAAAAACCATATTACATTTGGATTGAGGAAGTAAAATGTCATATAATGTCTTTTTAATCAGATTATTTAATTATTAGCATAATAATATTTATTTTTTAAAAAAATAGGATCCCATTATGAAAAAACTTAGAATTTATGCGGATACTTCTGTTTTTGGAGGTTGCTTTGACGATGAATTTTCAGAGGAAAGTAAGTCTTTTTTTAAAGATATTAAAACCGGAAAATTTATTCTCATCGTTTCTACAACCACTTTGCGTGAACTTGATAATGCACCTGATTTTGTTCAAAAAGTATTAGCAGATTTACCTCCGAATTCAGTAGAATTATTGGAATATTCTGATGAAATCGGATTTCTTCGGGATAAATACCTGAAAGCCGCAGTAGTTAGTAATTCTTGTAAAGCTGATGCTGAACACGTTGCTTCTGCTTCTATTGCAGAGGTTGATTTTATTGTAAGCTGGAATTTCAAACATATTGTTCATTATGATAAAATAAGTGGGTATCAGGCTGTCAATTTATTGAATGGATATAAACCAATCCATATTTATTCGCCAAAAGAGGTTGTTGAACAATGAAAAAACATAAACGCTTTGATTGTGTACAAATGAAATGGGATATTCAAAAAAAGCTTGCACAAGAGTTTAAAGGTATCCCTGATAATGAAGCTAATAAGATTCAGATGGAACGTATTTCTAATAATAGCATAATAGGACCACTAATTAGAAAAATACTTTTCAAAAAAATCAGCCTGGCAAAAATGGAAAATACGCATTCCAACAACGTCTTTTAGAAAATCTCGGGCTAAAAAAATATTTTAAGAATGAATTAGAAAATTCCCAACAAATTGAACAAAACTTCGAGATCTTCAGAAATTTTACCAAAACAAACTAACAAAGAAAAAATTGAAGCGAGGAACGTGATGAAAATACCAGACAAAATGGAATTACCTCCAAAAGGCGAAGAAGTATCTTTTTCCAAAATTAAGGAGGTCTGTGAGTTTTTCGAGCTTCCACAACTTTGGAAAAAGATCGAGAAAGCCCCACCACACATTCCATTCAAGAGTGACGGCTGCTCGTTATGGTTTAATTCCTGGAAAAAAAGCAACCTGTTCCCGGCGTGTTTCCTGCATGATCTAAAATACTGGGCAGGATATCCGGAAGAAAATATTGAAAGATTAGTGGCAGATGCAGAACTTATGATAGACGTAGCCCGCATACTGGGCTCTACACAAATGGCGGAAACCATGTTTCATGGTGTTCGCGTGGGTGGTACCGAAGTCTTCAAACGTTCCTTCTCCTGGGCATTTGGACGACAAAAAATAGTTCCGAAAAAGGCTTTACTAAGCAAGAAAAAAACTTTGACAAATGAAGATTAGTTTCTCATTTGCGGAAGCAGATGATATCGAAGATAGGAACAGAGGAATTAAATGGCAAACAAAACATTTATTTATCAAAAGAGAATCATTAAATCCATAGCAATCATAGTGGCTATTAGAGCAGCAATTAACCTTTGGTTTATGCTGCTCAGTTGGGTCGGTCTCATTGACGCATTACTTGGAGGACGAATTGTAGAAGGTGCCCCTGGTTTCTGGACTATTCTTTTGGGGGTAACCAGTATTGTTCTAAATATTCTGCTGCTTTCATTCGCTTGGAATCTTTTTACTCTTTATGAATCATCAAGAATTGGTATGGTTTGGCTTCTGGCTGGAGCTTTATTGTTGATTTTTGGAGGAATGTTAAGCAGGATGATACAAGGGGATTTGAATAAAATAGCTTTGCCAGGCATAACAATAATTAATATCATTGTATATGCGGCATTTATAATAATTTTGCTCAGTAATGGTATAAAAGGAGCGTTTCCGGAACCAGTTAATGCAAATTGGGAAGCACACCAGAGACGAATAGTATATTTTAATCAGATTCAAAAAAGCTGGAAACGTAGGGGAGTTTATGATAATTGGGCTCTTCTGCCAGTTGCATTATTAAATTTTATTTTCGCGCCTTTTAGTTATTTATTTGCATTTTTATATTACATCTTGTTTGTGCTTCCTAAAATACCACGTTTGCGGAAAAATATTTGACA
>CAYWPW010000138.1:0-5709 GCA_964460095.1 uncultured Candidatus Cloacimonadota bacterium | reverse complement strand
CCAACTTTGGTTTATATAACCGTAATTATCCTTGTTGTTTTGTTTTTTGGCGGAATAATAATTGCCTTTATCGCTAAAAATTCTTAAAAAAATAAACATCCAAAAAAATAATTCTGAAAAATGAAAAAACTTTTTATATTCCTTATTTTCTTTTTTTCTTTTCGCATTTACGGATTAGATTTCATTATTAATAATCACGATTTCCAAATTAAATCTAAAGAGAATTTCACATCAATAGAAATTGAGAATGAATCATTTTTTCCCGATCTTCCGGGCGCACCTTCTATTCCCCTAAATTCTCATTTTTTCCAAATACCGAATGGGAAAAAAATCGGCTCTGTGAGCATAATCCCTCAAAATATAAAAACTCAAATCCTGGGGAAAAAAATATTGCCGATTCAAAAACAATATCCCTTAAATTATGAAGGTGAAATTCTCTTTAATTTACCAGAACCTGCATTTTATGATTCAGATAAATTTCCTGCAAATCTTGTTTATAACTTTGGTGCAGGACAGCTTGGGAATCATAAAATCGGTTTTATTTCTTTTTACAGTTTTGAATACTTTCCAGCAGAAGTTAAAATTGAAATCCCAGAGAGTTTCATAATTGAAATTGAATTAGAATATTCATCACAATGTGAGACCTTCCCTGATAATTTCGCTGTTTCTAAAATTTTGGAATCCATGAAAATTAATCAAAAACTCAGCAGAGACTTCACAATAAAGTATCTTCTTATTACTCCAGATATATTTCTCGATGAATATAACGATTTGCTGAATTGGCGAAAAATACAGGGTTTAGAAACTTTCGTGGAAACAGTGGAAAATATTGAAAACAATTTTACCGGAATCGACCTCCAGGAAAAAATAAGAAATTTCATCATTGAAATGTGTGCTGAAAATGAAATTTCGTTTGTCACCTTTGGCGCTGATATTGATTTAATTCCAGATAGAAAAGTTTTTGCTTTTGATTGTGGCATCGGACTTTTTGCCGACGAGAACGATATTCCAGCCGATATGTATTATTCTTGTTTAGATGGAAACTGGGATGCAAACGGAAATGAGATTTACGGTGAAGAGGATGATGAAACGGATTATTTCCCGGAAGTTTTTGTGGGTAGAATTCCTGCAAATAATGAAGATGAGGTGATAAATTACATTTCCAGATTAATAGATTACGAATCCGGGATTCATCCCAACTATCATAAAGCTGCTGGCTTTTCGCAGGAACTTTGGCCAGGATCTAATAGTCAGGTTTGCCAACAGTATATTTATGAGAATTATTTCCCGGAATATTATGATATTTCTTTTATTTATGATTCGGAAAACACTCAAGCAAACGCTTATGCCATCTTAAATAACAACCAGAATTTTATTCAACACACAGGTCATGCAGGAAAAAATTCTCTTTCCCTGGAAGACGGACGCATCAAAATATCAAATCTTAATCTTCTGAATAATGACTGGGGCGGCATGCTCTATTCTATCGGCTGCTTTTCTGCAGCTTTCGATTATGAAACTATCGGGGAATTGCTGGTCGTATCTATCGACAAAGGTCTTCTGGGATATGTAGGAAATTCCCGTTATGGTTGGGGAGCACCTTCATCACCCGGATTCGGGTTTTCAGAATTCTATCAAAAAGAATTTTTCAAAACTGTTTTCTGGGAAAATAAGACTTTTTTATCCGAAATTAATGCTCTTCAAAAAATCCCTTTCATTCCATATTTTGGCGGCACTTCAGTTTACAAATGGGTCGCTTATGAGCTGAATTCTTTTGGAGATTCATATCTTAATTTCTTCCTTCAAAATCCAGAGGAATTCGACTTTTCAATTACAGCTTTAGATTCAATCTATATTAACGTTTCAAACGATGGAATTCCCGTCGAAAACGTAGTCATTACAAAAGCTGAAGAACAGGCTAAAACCGATGTGAATGGAAATGCCTGTTTGTTAAATAATGGATTATACGAAACAATTTATTTGTATAAATATGGTTATAAAATCCAGAACTTCCAAAGTTCTCAAATCATTAATTATCCTTATATTGGAAATATTTCCGGTAACGAAGAAGTCTATTATCTGCAAAATGAAAATCTAACAATTAATTCAACTTTCTTCAACCCGACTTTTATGGTTTACGATTTTTATGTGGAATATGAATGGAATGAAAATGAAATCGATATCGTGACCTATGAAAATCCGAATCACATTATTGATTTTTCTTGTGCTGAACTTTCTCCGATTGATATTCATATCAAATCTGTTGCCGAATCCTTTCAGATGGAAAATGAAAAAGAAATCTATCTCTGGGAAAAAATCTATGACAACGCAACCGACACTTTACTCGCTCAAGCTGGATTTGTTGTAAAGATAAAATCACCTGAGCTGACCTTAAATTCTCTGGATTATGAGATATACAACGTGGTTCCCGGAGCTGAAATTCCTATAACTTTCGAGATAGAAAATACAGGTTCTGTGGATGCTGCAGGTCTTACTTGTAACTTTAGTTCAGAATCGGATTTTATTACTTTCGTAGATTCCACTTATTCACCGTATTTACTGATGATACCCGGTCAAACAGAAGAACTTGGAAATATTATCAATATTTCTGAGGATGCACCGGAAGATTTCCTGGTAGAATTTAATATCGAGCTGATTACTTCCAATTCGGGACAGAATTATGTCTTTCCAAAAATTGTTTTAATTTCTTCCGGTAATATCGGCTTTTTTGAAGATTTTGAGAATGGTTTGAATTGGAATTGTTCTGCCGAATGGCAAACAGTTGATACATATTCATATAGCGGAGATTATTCGCTTTCCTGCAGACCGCAAAATATCGGATTTTATATAGCCCAATCGCCGGATTTTGTTTATTTGCCGGATACTGAACTTTCATTCTGGTATAAATATAAGATGCCGATGTATGGCTGTGATGGTATTTATTTCATAATAAATTATGAGGGAAATGCAGACACATTACTTTTTATTGGAGCTGGTGGAGCACTTCCTTCCAGAGAACCAAATTTATACATCGAAAACGATTGGGTAAAATATTGCTTGAATCTTGATGACATTCTTATAAATTCTGTTGACTTGGGAGTGATTTTCACAATTGATTTGATCTTCAAATTTGAAGAAGAAATACCGGACTTCAATCAATATGGAACAATGCTAGATATTGGAGTCTTTCTGGATGACTTTAATATAAAAACCATTATGCCTTTTCTCCCTTCAGAAGATGAATTCAATCCTGCAGATATCGCCATGAAATTCTTTCCAAATCCTGTTAATCCAAATTCAAATCTGAATATCTCTTTCAATCTTTCCAAACTTTCACAAGTTTCAGCAAAAGTTTTCAATATTAAGGGACAATTAGTTAAAGATATTTCCAATAATACCTTTGGAAAAGGAATTTACAATATGGTTTGGAACGGTAAAAATAACCAGAACGAACATGTAGCATCCGGCATCTATTTTATAAAAATTGAGATTAATAACAGGATTATTTCCAGGAAGATTTTATTAATGAAATAAGGACTTATTATGAATAAAAATTTACTGATTAAAATGGCGAAAGAAGCATCGCAAAATGCTTATGCTCCCTTTTCCGGATTCAAAGTCGGAGCAGCGCTTCTCACAAAATCCGGTAGAATTTTTACTGGGTGTAATGTGGAAAATTCCTCTTATGGATTATCAAATTGTGCAGAGAGAACTGCTGTTTTTAAGGCTGTTTCCGAAGGTGAAACAGAGTTTGTTGAAATTGTAATTTTTGCTGATTCTGATAAGATGTTTTCCCCTTGTGGTGCGTGCAGACAAGTTTTATCTGAATTTAGCTCTGATCTGAAAATAACCATAATCTCAAATAAAGAAACAATTGAAACTACAATAACCGAACTATTGCCTCTTAAATTTACTTTACACAAAAATTAAAAAGAAATATTTGCATCAACTACAAAATAAATTAGCTTTTTAAGAAAAATATCGAACGGAGAAAAACAATGGATTATGATGTTGCTATCATTGGTGGAGGACCGGCAGGATTGAGTGCTGCAATATATGCAGCTCGCGGAGGATTAAAAACAGTTGTCTTTGAAAAAGGATTAATCGGAGGGCAGATCGTATTAACTGCGGACCTGGAAAATTACCCCGGATTCGAAGAAAATATGAGCGGCTTTGACCTGATAGATAAGATGAAAAAACAGGCGGATAAATTTAATGCTCATTTCATAGATGAAAATGTGACCGCTGTTGGTTTGGAAGGATTTTGTAAAATTGTTGAAACCAGCAATAACACATATCGGGTGAAATCAGTAATTATTGCTACAGGAGCTCATCCCAGAAAATTGGCTGTGCCAGGTGAGGAAAGACTGACCGGTCGCGGAGTATCTTATTGTGCAACCTGCGACGGTGCTCTTTACAGAGACAAAAACGTAGCTGTGGTCGGAGGTGGTGATTCGGCAATTGAAGAAGCATTATTCTTGACCAGGTTTACCAAAAAAGTTTATATTATTCACCGTAGAGATGAATTGAGAGCAGTAAAAATTGTTCAGGAAAGAGCTTTAAAAAATCCTAAAATTGAAATTGTCTGGGACTCGATCGTGCAAGAAATCCTCGGTGAAAAATTTGTTGAAAGCCTGCTTTTATACAACAAAAAAACAAAAGAAACAACCGCACTAAATGTAAATGGTGTTTTCATTTATGTTGGCATCATTCCCAATAATGTCCTCGTTGAATCACGAGTAAATTTAGACCGGCAGGGTTTCATCAAAACCGATATTACAATGCACACCAAGATTCCCGGTATTTATGCGGCTGGTGATATTGTTCATAAAGTTTTAAGGCAGGTTGTTACTGCAGCTTCCGATGGAGCAACAGCAGCTTTTTCTGCAGAAAAGTGGATTGCAGAAAATAAAGAAAATTTTTTAAATGAAAAATCTTTCAGGCAATAAGAATCGAGTTCAGATATCCAGCAACTGCCGGAGAAGCTGGACTTGAGTTTTTTCCTGAACTCCTATGCGGATAAATCCATTGTGAAGTCAAGCTCTCTGTTATCAATGCAACTTAATTCAATAAAATACGGAAAATATAAAAAATTAATTGATCTCAAATTCTTTAATTTTTCTTCCCTCCGAATATAATATTTTCGGGTTTTCCGGAGAACCGTTTTTCTTAATTTTATCGCTATCGTTATCTTCTACCAATCTCCAGATCTCCCAGGATTCGCCCTCACCATCAATGCAAAAAGTAACTTTTTTGTTAACAAAATCATCGATTATAAACTGAATCGAACTGAGTGGCTCAGCTTTTGTAACAGGCACACAGAATTTTTTTCGTTCATAAACATACTTCTCTTTCACCATTATATCTCCACCTTTTTTTATTTATTCAAAAATACTTCTTTCATTTAAATATTTCAAAATTAATCCAACCGCCAAAACATTAAATAATAGATTGGAGCCACCGTAACTGATGAACGGTAACGGAATTCCTGTTGTGGGAATAATTCCGATATTCATCCCAATATTTACAACAACCTGAAAAGATAAACATGCTAAAATTCCAACCGACGCATAATACATCTCTTTTCTTTTCAATTTATTCATATTTTTCGCTATTCTCATCAGGAACAAGAAAAAAAATAATAACAGAACTACGCAACCAAAAAAACCAAATTCTTCACCGATTACAGAAAAAATAAAATCTGTGTGA